>URLU01000010.1 GCA_900548765.1 uncultured Lachnobacterium sp. | reverse complement strand
GGAAAATAAAGCTTCTCCTTCTCAATGCCTTTAAGCGGCTCTCCCAAATAAAACAGCCTGTAGTCATCGGCAGTTTCTCTTGCATATTTTGACATCCAAAAATAAAAGAACATCCTCTTTGTTTTTCAAAGTAGAATATTCCCCTACTCTTAAAATATAAAAACTGCTACAGACATTTCACTTGCGTGTTTGGAAAGCTAAAATTTGTAGCTTCCCGCCTCAAGCATCTGTCTTCTTCCATCCGGCAGGACAACCTCAGCCCTCGTATTTGATGGAATCTCAATCTCATATGAAATCTCATCTCCATCATATTTCCAGCCACTTACAACTTTACCCCATGGAGACTGATATTCAGCTCTTGCATAACCAAGTGCTTTATCTGGATGTGGACAAATTTTAACTTTTTTATCTGAAAACCGAATTCCACATACACTATCTATTATCCATCCACAAATTGCCCCATATGAGTAGTGGTTCAGAGAAGCTTTCACCTCTCCCTTTTCGTTTATGCCATCCCATGTCTCCCAGATGGTTGTCGCTCCTTTTTTGACTTCATACAGCCAGCTTGGTCTGGTGTCCTGCAGCAACAGCTTATAGGCTGTAGCTACATATCCATTATCGCACAATACCCTTGTGAGATTAGGGGTTGACAAAAATCCTGTATTCAGATGACAGCCACATTTTTTTACAAGCTCATCCAAATCCTTTGCTGCCTGCTTCGCCTCGTCTCCTTCTAAAAGACCAAAAGCAAGTGCTCTCACATAGTCTGCCTGTCTGTCTGAAATAATTCTGCCATCTTCTGTTGCTATAAATCTCCATGCTTTCTGCGCCAGCTCTGCTGTTTTGTTGTAGTGTAAGGCATCTTCCTTTTTCCCCAGAATGCCTGCAATTTCTGCCAGCATCTGTCCTGAATGTGCAAAAAAAGCTGTAGCTACCTTGCCCTGCGGTGTGCGCATGGCTGAGGTGCTTTCCACATCCGGCTCGCACCACTCACCATAGTCAATGCCTGTTTCAATCGTGTATTTGCGGTATGGATTTCTTTTAAATCTCTTTACAGGATTCATAGGGGATTTTCTGGCACGGGATTCAAGAAAAGCATACCATTTTTTCATCATCTCATAATTTTCCGCTAAAATCCGCACATCCCCATTTCTCTTATACATCTCATAGGGGACGATGATACAGGCATCCCCCCAGCCCACTGAGCCGGCGAGAAGTCCTGAGAAAAATGATGGATTGTTGTTTCTAGGAGCTATGTTTGCAATTTTTCCGTCATCAAACTGTGCTACCCTGCACTCTGCCAGCCATTTTCGCATAACAGGATAAGCATCCATCAGATACAAGCCTGTATGGGCAAAAACACCCATGTCCCCTGTCCATGCAGCCCTTTCCCTGGTCGGACAATCGGTAGGAACATCACAAAAATTGGATTTCTGACTCCAGATACTGTTTTGCACAAGTTGGTTCACATCTGAATTTCCACACTTAAAGCTGGTCAGCGTCTCCATCTCTGAGTACACAGCTATAGCCGTAAAAACAGCATCTGACAGGTCAATGGCTGTCTCAAGCTTCGCATACCTAAAGCCCCATATAGAAAATTTTGTCTTGTAGTGGTTCTCTCCCTCTGCACAGATATAGACAAGCTGCTGCCTTGTTCCGCCTTCCTTGTGTCGTTTTCTGTCCTGAAAATTTTCCTGAGTGAAATTACCATTTTCATCTAAAGTCTCACCATGGGTCAGAACAATGGTATCCCCATCATGTGCATTGATTGTAAACTCCACATAGCCAGCCAGGTTCTGTCCAAAATCAATAACTGTCTCGCCATTTGGAGTGGTGATTATTTTTCCATTAAACCGCTCCATCTCGCAGACTGGCAGACAGTCAGAGCATATGAGATTATCATAGGAAAAATCCTCGACATTCACCTCATGCCAGTCTGACAGCTCAGTCAGTCTTGCATCAACGATTTCTCCCTGCTGCATATCATTTTCACGAATAGCACCATTCTGGGACGCTTCCCATTTATCATCTGAGACGCACACCGCCTGACCATCAACTTCAAGCTGGAAAAGAAGGGCTATGTCCTCTCCATAGATATTCCTGTCTCCATCCACACCGGAAACACTCCTGTACCAGCCATCACCAAGTATTACCTGTATGTCATTCTTTCCCTCACGCAAAAAATCTGATACATCATAGGTCTGATATGCCAGTCTCTTGTCATAATTGTAGCTGCCAGGTGCAAGGACAAAATCACCCACCCTTTTGTCATTAATCCATGTCTCATACAAACCATGGGCGGTTACATACAGTCTGGCATTTTTATTAAGGCTGTCCTTGTCACAGTCAAAAACAGTCCTCAGATAGCTGGCAGGCTGATGTGCCTCTTTATTATGCGTCTCGTTATTGTTTGCTCCATCATCAGATTTTATCTCTGGGTTTATCCATTTTGCCGTCCAGTTAGATATCTCTAACAAGCCCATTTCAAAAAAAGCCTGCTCACTCCACTCACCAGCTATATCATTTTCATCCCAGAGACGTATCTTCCATGATACCCGCTGTCTGCTGAATGCCGCAATCGGGCAGATGGTGTGCATACTTGCGGAGCTTACTTTGCCACTGCCCCATAACTCTTTGCCTGTATATGCGTCTGTGGCTGTGATTTCGTATGCAGACTGGATTTTTCCGTCAACACAATTCCATGACAGGTATGGATTTTTTATATCAATTCCCATGGGATTAGTCATGTGTTCTGTTTTCAAATTTATTGCTTGCATATCTTTACCTCATACATAATTTTCATGCATATTTTCCTAGTAATTTGGATGTTGCACTCTGGGCTGGCTACTTGATTTGCGCATTCATAAATTCCGCCGACACCTCAAAAGACCTGACCGGTGAATTATCAATCCAATTCTTATGACTCTCCAGTACCACAGCTTCCACACCCACAGACAAAGCCTGCTGGCAGAGAGCCTCAAGATTCATATTTCCATACCCCAGCTCGCAGCTATCCGACTTTAAAATAGGTGTCATCATAGGCTTAGTGAGCTTAGTTCCTCTGTCATTAATGTGGTAGAGCTTCATTCTGTCTCCAAGCATTTTCATGACATCAAGGGCGCATAACCCAGCCTCTGTAGGCCAGTAAGAGTCAAACTCAAAGCCTACATACTCAGGGTCTGTGTTTTCCAGAATATACTCATAGGCATTTTTCCTGCCATCTACCTTCTGAAATTCATAGTTGTGGTTATGGTACAAGAGCTTTATGCCCTCTGCCTTAAGGCTTTTTCCTGCCTGATTGAGTCTCCTGCACAAGTCATCAACCTGCTTTATATCACGATAATCAAAGCGGTACATGCCTGTGATTACAAGGTTTGATGTATTGTATTTCTGTACCTCATTCACGGTCTCAGAAAGGTCTCTTTCTATACCGCCCAAGTCCTTATGGAGGCTTACAACAGAGAGCCCTGCTTCCTTTACCAGCCTAACCCAGTCAAGTTTGCCACCCTTTCCGGTCGGCATGCCTGCAGCCTTTGTAAGCATACGCACCATAAATGGAGTTGGATTTACCATAAAGCTGTTCAGCTCTATTCCGTTGTAGCCAGCCTTTACCATTGCCTGTAATGCCTCTATTGCCTTTGCCTCGCTGCCTGTAACTGTTCCAAGCATAATCTGTTGTACTGCCTTGATTGCCATGTATTTTCTCCTTGTCTTTCTTATTACGTTTCAGTGTTTGTTCTTTTGACCCTGTGCATTACTTAAAGTCTTCTACAAATTGAATTTGCCCTTCAGTAATTCCATTTTCATTAAAGGAATCAACCCTTACATAGTAGGATTCACCTTCCACAAGAGCTCCGATTCTCTTCTTGCTGTCATATGTGAGATAGCTGTGATAGAGCTTATCCGGCTTTAGTCCCCAGAGGATATTATAACCTGTAGTGCCATCTGACACATTTTTACCCGATGGCTCAATCTCAATCTCCATGTCTATCTCAGAGCTTCTTACAGCCTTATATGCTGCCTGCTCTGGCAGATTTCCCCTGCCTTTTCCAAACACTCTCAGTCCACTGATACATGGATTCTGGTCGTAAGGCACCTTCATATCTGAAATCCTTATATAGCGGAGCTCTATGCCATTTTCGTATAGCAGAAAATCATGGCTTAGGTCTGTATCTGCCTGAGTCTTGTCCTCTAATACGAAAAATTTCTCACCATCCACAGAGCCTTCCAGAAGGTACTGGGTCACAGTCTCAGCTTCCTCTATATATCTCGCCTGAGTTGTTCCCCTGATTTTGCCGGGAACCGGAATCCTTATGTCATCATCTGCAAAATTAATCTGAACAGCACGGACATCCATGGCTTTTCCTAAGTCCATCATAAGCCACTCGTCCCTGCCTGTGGATGCGGCCTGCCACCAGTTCTGGACGTTTTCATTTGCGGCAAGTTCTGGATTTTTGCCATCTGTATAGGATGAGGCTGTCATTTTCTTATTATATGAAAGTAACATCCAGTCCGGATTTGCCCAGATATCCTGCCCATTATTGTCCGACAGGCTGATTGGCCAGTCTCCATACCTCTGATTACAGCACAACTCTCCCTCCTCGTCATACGCAGCCTTCCAGATACCCACTCTTCGCTCAAAATCGTGGCTGACACTGATTCTCATTGTGGCTGCATGCCAGAAATTGCCCTTATAATCTTCCATTGTAGAGCCATGACCGGCTCCCGGCATAAATCCGCCCGGATGATATGAATATGGGTTATTTTTTGCTGGTGTAAATGGTCCAAGCGGCTTGTCTGACACATATACTCCGTCTCCGTAGGTATTGTACTGGGTGCCGGCAAAGGCATACTGCAAATAGTATCTGCCATCATGCTTATCCATCCAGGCGCCCTCTACATATGGCTTGTCGGTAAACATGCCCCTAATCATTGGAATATACATGGCTGGAATCTGTTCTATAGGTGTGCCCTGCGATTTTACAAAATTATTGAAACAGGCTTCCACCTCTTCCTCAGAACGAGGCAGCTTGCTGTTGTCCTCACCGATTCGCTCATAGCCGTACTTATAAGGATTGGCAGATATAAGCTCTTTTCGCTCGCCCTTTGGATTCATGGTCTCTGGGTCAAGCTCCACTCCCCAGATAGGGGTATCATTTGAGCATCCCCAGTAGAAATATACTCTGCCATCATCATCTATAAAGAGGTTTGGGTCCCAGAAATCAAAGGTTCCCTCTATCTTTTCATATGGTCCGTTTAAAATGTCCTTTGTGCGGTATCTGTCGCACTTCTCGCCCTTTTTGGATGCACAGTAATACACATAATCTCCCATCACGCGCACATCCGGCGCATAATCATACAGGGGCAGTTCTGCCGGAAGCCTGTGATTTTCCCAGTTTACCAGGTCATCTGAGACCCACACTCCAAGAGTCATTGATGCAAATATGTAATATCTACCCTTGAAGCTTATCATGGATGGGTCAGCCGCCTCACGGCAGATGGCGATTCTGTTTTTCCTCTGGTCTGCGTTAAACTGATATCTGTAATTAATATTTACCGGATTACAATAATACTTCATATATTCTCATTCTCTCAATTCTTCAAAATTACAACTGTCCCAGAAAATAAAGACTCTTCTTTGGTATACGCTTCATAGTGCTTCTGTCTACCGCAATAAGTCCAAACTTCATTGAAAAGCCCTTCTGCCACTCAAAATTATCCATCAGTGACCAGTGGCAGTAGCCTATAACCGGGATATTGTCAGCGATACATGCAGCCACTCCCTTTGTCGCCTCATCGATAAATGCAACTCGTCTGCTGTCATTCTCTGTAGCTATGCCATTTTCTGTAACCATGATTGGCATATCCTGCCTGCCAGCCTTGGCGAACTCCTCATGTGCTCTCCTGATAACATGCTCCAATGCCTGCGGATAAAACTCATAGTCCATCTGGGTAGTCTCAGCTCCCTTTGGCACCGGACAGATTCCGTCTGCTCCAATAAGGCTTCTGGTATAGTTTTGCAGTCCAAAAAAGTCATCATCCTTGATGTAAGGCAGATAATGTGTGAATTCTTCCTCCCACTCATGCTCTGCAGCTTCTTCGCCACCATCCACAGCCTGTATATCGTGAAGAGACAGGGATAAGCCTATCTTAAGCTCCGGCTTAAGCTTTTTCATGGCAGCCTTGGCTGCCTGATGGACGCGCATTACGAGAATATCTCCCTCTGCTGTTCTCGCACTGACAAAATTTTCCGGCTTCTTGGTGCCAAAAACCTTTTTGTTTTCAAATCTCTGCCAGAACATGTTTTTGAGCATTTTATTGAAATTCATGCCCACCTGAGCTGTTCCCTCCATGCTGTCAGCCTTTTTATTCTTATTTTCCTTGCGCTTTGCCATCATCTGCCGCTTATAGCGCTCTGCGATTGCAGCCACCTGAAGTCCCATGTTTGCTTCATTTATGGTGACTACATAGGACATCAAATCTCCCAGCCTTTCTGTCACATATCCACAGTATCTGGCAAAATACTTTACTGTGTCCTCATTCTCCCATCCACCTTTTTGAATTAACCATACAGGGGATGTGAAATGCATCATTGTGACAACTGGCTCTATTTTGTTGTTTTTACAACATTCAAGGACTTTTCTGTAATGCTCAATCTCTGCCTCATCAAATCTGCCCTCTTCCGGCTCTATACGCGCCCACTCGATTGAAAAACGATAGGTGTTAAGCCCTGCCTCTGCCATAAGACATATGTCTTCTTCATATCTGTTATAGTGGTCAACTGCATTGAGGGATGGCTCATTGAAGCTGGTGTGCTTCAAATGCTCCATTGCCCAGTAATCGCTGTGTATATTATTGCCCTCTACCTGATGCGCCGCTGTTGACGCGCCAATCATAAATTTATCTGGAAATCTGCTCATATATTTACCTCATTTCGATTATACATAAAACCTGCCACCGGCAGCTTTTATTGCATACTTTGGTATACATAAAACCTACCACTTGCGGCTTTTATTGCATACTTTGGTATACAAATACACAGCCTTCCACCTGAAAAGCTGTGTACATATTTACTTTCTTCGAATCCGTCCCAGGGCTGCTGCAAGCATCTTAGCCTGCTCTCCATCAGCATCAATTCCGCCCTGTGCCAAAAGCTTCTTAAGCGGCTGTCTGGCAATCATAGCCATCATTGCCTTTGGTATTTTGACATTTTTGCCCATGCCGCCGGCTACTGAGCCCTGCATCTGCTTCATCATCTGCTCTAAAAGGGCTGCTCCCTCTGGTGTTGCCTGAATCTCTGCCATTGTGCTGTTTAGTGAGAGATACTCATCCTCTCCTGCTGCTGGCTCATCCTCTGTCTTTTCATCAAACCAGTTGCGTACCTTTGCAGCATCCATAAAATATGCCGGATTTGGCTCGTCTACCTTTCTGATTGTCATCTCATCGCTCAAAGCCTCATTATCAGGGCAGACCGCCTTTATCCTGTGCTCACCACTGATTGGCACTTCAAACTTAAAAACATGCTCGCCCTCCTGCTCACCGATGAATTTTCCATCTACATAGAGTGCGATTTTTTTCTGGTTAGAGTAGACCTTAATCTCTGTCATTGGCTCAATTCTGTCCGCATACCTTCTGCCACAGAGATGTACAAAGGCTTCGTCACTCCACCATGCCTTGTATATGTAAAAGGCATCCTTTTTCTCTTTTCTGTCAAAGGTGATAAGTCCCTTATGATTTTTCCCGGGGTCTCCTGCCTCGTCTCGTCCTGCTGCCGCAAACTCAAACATATTCCATACATATGTGCCCCACAGATATGGTCTTTTCGCAATCATTTCAAGCATATGCTCATGGTAAAGTGCCATGTAGCTCTCTGTGTAATCGCCCTTTTCAGGCTTTGGTGACTGTAGGCTGATTACTGAATCTGCGCCATACTCGGTGAGTCCGATTACTGTGTCCGGATGCTCCTTGTGGAACTGGTCGAAAAATGTGTCATTGTCCTCCATCTCGCCCACATACCAGCCATAGTAGAGGTTGTAGCCCCTGATATCAGGCAGGCTCACAAGCGGGCTGTCTGTCTCAAGCATAAAGAGGTTTGCCATTGCAGACACACGGCTCTTATCCATTCTGTGAATCAAATCATTGAGGATTCTGTGATTTTCCAACAAGTCCTCTGTCACACCCTGCAGGGAAATCTCATTTGAGACAGCCCAGCAAATAATTGAAGCATGGTTATAATTCTGTACAATCAGCTCTTTCATCTGGGATATTGTGTTCTCACGTCCCCCCTCCATATGCACTGTGATATATGGGATTTCAGCCCAGACTACGATTCCTTTTTCGTCACACAAATCGTAAAAATACTGGTCATGCTGATAATGGGCAAGCCTGATTGAGTTAGCCCCAACTGACTGTATCAGCTCCATATCCTCCTCGTGCATCTCTTTTGTGAGGGCATTTCCCACACCAAGCCTGTCCTGATGGCGGGATACTCCCCTTAAAGGATAGCTCTCTCCATTGAGGAAAAAGCCCTTATCAGGGTCAAAGCTGTAGCTTCTGCATCCGAATTTTGCTGTAACTTTATCTTCTGTCTGTCCATCTTTCTTAAGCTCCGCTGTGGCTGTGTAAAGGAAAGGATCCTTTAAGCCCCGCCACAGGTGTGGGTTATCAAGGGTGATTGCTCCTGTAAAATGTCTGACTCTGGCAAGCTCACCATCATCATAAAGGGTCTGTACCTCATCAGTTGGGATGGCAAGCTCCAGGCTCTGCCTGTCTGACTCTCCACAAACAGATACCCTGACCTCATCTGCCTCACCGCATACATATGCGTCAAATCTCACCTCAGCACTGCCGTCCTCTTTCATTTCAGGTGTCACATAAAAGCCTTTTCCTCCATAATAGTCAAGGTCAAAATGGCTTTCCGGAACTGTAATGAGCTTCACATCCCTGTACAATCCGCCGTAAAATGTAAAGTCGGCTTTCTGTGGATATACATGGTCATTTGGTGAATTATCAACTTTAATTTGCAGTACATTATTTTCCTGCAATTCCTCAGTCAGGTTCACATGGTAGGTAGAATAGCCTCCGTCATGGGCAGCCAGTACTTTGCCATTTAAACTCACCTCAGATGATGAATTTGCCCCGTTTATCTCAAGATACAGTTCTTCTCCCGCCTCAAGCTCCGGTTTTACAAATTCTTTTATATAGGTGCACTCACCCCTGTAATAATCAGATGCGCTCTGTCCGTCCACCGCATTCCATGTGTGTGGAAGAGTAACATTTTCTTTTTTTCCTTCTTTTTCAAATACATAATTATCATTAAATAAGATTTCTTTTCTCATTAGACGTATTCCTTTATTACCTTTTCCTTCATTTCCTTTTTCTTTGTCTCAATTCGCTTCTGGACTTCAACCATTTCCTCCTTTGTGAGCTTGCAGTTCTTCATAGCTATAAGTGTCACAACCCATCCGATTAATGGCAGTCCAAAATATACTGCCATGGTCACTACAAAAATAGGTGTAGTAAGCGGCTCATTTGGCTGAGGCATCCTGTTTGTATATCCAATAATTGCAACTGCTCCTGTGGCGATTAATGCTGACAGTGAAGAAATCAGCTTGTCAATTAAGCTATAGGTTCCTGTGACAACTGCCGGTACATATCTGCCACTTCTGTCAAGCTCGTAGTCCACAATATCTGCCATAAATGACACATCGGCTGTGGTGACACACATTTTTGCTCCGTTTAATACAAGTGTGAGCAGAACATATGCTATCATTGTAAATCCAAATGTAGAAATTGTGTTAGGGTCTATCACTATAAAGAAAACAAGTGATATTACTGCTAAAACCATGCAGACTTTGGTCCATGTAACAATGGCATTTTTGCTGCCGTACTTTCCTGCGTATTTTGCTCCAAAGCCTGCAAAGACTATTGAAGGAAGCATACTGATTACAGAAAGCATCGTGGCAAGACTCATGTCACCTATAATGATACCAAAAAGCATTGTTGTGATTACCGCCTGTGAAGCTGTCTGCTGGGCGATTTTGTCAGATGCCTGGGCTGCGATATATGCCTGTAATGGCTTGTTGCCCTTTAATACCTCAAGCATGTCCTTGACCTTGAGTGGCTCCTGCTTTTTGATTCCCAGATAATACTCTGGCTTGTCAAAGGCTGAAATGCCAATGCATACAAGCGCTGTGCCCACTGCTGACACAAGCATGCATGCACGCACCGCTGCTGACAGGAAATCCTGATTGTATGTACCGCCGAATTTTGGAAGCAGGACCATGTTTAATACTACTGTCATAATCATAGGTACCAGATAGTTAAAGGCTGTCTGCCATACGCCGATTGTCGGACGCTGCTTAGGGTCATTTGTCATGATTGCCGGCAGTGTCTGGGCTGTTATGTTTGTAACTGTGTAACCTATTACATAGATAACATAGAGCAGGGTAAAAACAATAATTCCGTGTCCCTTTGATGAAAATACATCAAACATTGCCAGTAGCGCAATTGCTTCAATGACAAAGCCTGCTATAAGAAGCACTCTGAGTCTTCCAAATCTTGTGTTTACCTTGTCATAGACAAGTGCCAGAATCGGGTCTGTTATTCCGTCAAAAATACGGGTACAGGTCAGAATCACTCCTACAATTGCTGTCGAGATTCCGTAACCTACACTGGCGCTGTAGCTTGCCATGCCGATTAATGAGTATACTGACATTCCTACCATTGCATTACAGGAATACAGGATAATCTGCCATAATTTTGCCCGACGGTATTGTACGCCGTCAATTTCGCTTTGTGTTAATTTCTTTTCTTTAGCCATAGAAACCTCCATACTTGCTTTATATACATTAAAGCTATTCTTTATCTGTCTTTACATTAGCATATGGAGTGTGATATAGTTAGAATATATTTGATACTTATAGCATTTATTTGATATGTGGTTTTATTGTTTATATATTACCATTCACCCTTTAATTGTATATGGCAGATTCTTTGTGTATCTAAATATTTAAAAGACTGACAGCAGCATGTTTTCTATACTATGGAGAGATAAAATGGACGAAAAACTATTCATGGGATTTATAACAAATATATTAGGGATTAGAATATGCAGTATTACAAATGACATGGTTGCTCTCGACAGCTTCGAAAAAGAAAACTGTTTTGAGAAAACCCTGCAGCCCATGTATACAGCAGAATATCTAAGCTATCTGCTGGCAAATGCCAAGGATGAAATCTTTTATGAAATTACAGACTATTTGGACACCAATCTGGTTATGTTCTGCTTTGATAACAAGCATTATCTGCTGGGACCCTATGTCAAAAATTCATTTTCCACGCAGGAAATGCAGGAGCTTCTGGCATCCCACAAGCTGCCGGCAAGCATAATGCTATCATTAAAACTCTACTACAATCAATTTCCCCAGCTCAGCTACACCATGATCAGAGGCTCGGTGATGGCAGCTATGCGTACCTTCAAGCCTAATACGCCTGAGTATTCTTATCGAAAGCTGACTGGTTTTCATGAGGAAATCAAGACTGACAGGCTGGTTGTAGAATCAAATAATACCTATTATCAGATAATGGACAGATATGAGATGGAAAATTATTTTTTACGGAAAATATCGGATGGTGATGTGGATGGAGTGCGCATGGCATTTGAGAGCATAGCAAGCAATTATTATGCTAATACCTCAAACTCCCAGCGTTCTCTCTACTCTACAGACTGGAATGGTTTTGCCATTCTGAGAACCCTTGCCAGAAAAGCAGCGGAGTTTGGCGGCTGCCCTGTGGTAAAGATTGATGAAATTACCAGAGAAAGCATTCAGGAATTTGCCTCTGCAAAATCTGGCTCTGAACTGGATAAAATTCAAAAAAATATGTTAATCAGACTTACGCAGGCAGTTCAGGATGCCCAGCATATGTCACAGTACCCGCCTGTTATACGGGATGTGCTTAGCTTTATCTCAATCAACTATACTCAGGATATCTTCCTGCAGGAGCTGGCTGATATGAACCATGTAAGCGAAGAACACCTGTCACGCCTATTCAGAAAAGAGCTTGGGGTTACGCTGACCACTTATATAGGTGATTTGCGCACCAAAAAAGCTGCTGAGCTTTTAAAAACCTCCAAGCTCTCTATTGCTGAGATTGCCATGTATGTGGGGTATTCCGACAGTAATTATTTTGTCAAAGTATTTAAAAAAAGATATGGGATGACGCCGTCTGCATATCGACGCTAAGCTTCCCATCATATATAAAAACAGGTATCGTATCCTCAAAGGCATAGATTGTCACCTGCATCGGCTCCCCATTGATGCAGACTGACACCATCTGCCTGTCCATATCAACAATCCAGTATTCCCGCACTCCTGCATCCATATATTTGTATAGCTTCTTGTGGTAATCTACCTGTCTGCTGCTTGGAGAGACAACCTCTATCACCCAGTCTGGTGCTCCTTGTATGCCTTTTTCGTCAATCTGGCCGTGATTACATATAACCGCAATATCTGGAATGACCAATGTATACTCATCTTCATTCAAGTATACATTCACACCAAGGTCAAAAACTTCACCCTGACCATTATTATCATCTATGAAATCACTTATTGCACGCCCAAGCTTTTTTACCATCCTCTGATGACTCACACCTGCCATTTGAAATATAATAACCGAACCATCAATTAACTGTAATTCCCGGCTTTCTCCCATTTTGTGTAACTGTGACGCTGTCATTCTATTATTCTGTAATGCCAGATTACCATAAATACTTGTGTCATCATCTTTGGAAACCACAAAAGGAATAGGTGCATTATTCAGATTATTTTCACTTCTGTATATTTCTTCAAATTTCTTCTGGTTGCCTTCATCTTCCGGATGCTCTGAAAAATACTTGTGCATTGCAGTTGTATAGGCTTCCAGTCTGACTTTCATTTCTTCCTGCTGCAGGGTCTCATCAATTTTTTCTATAGTGAGATATGATGGATTTTTTGTCTCGCCTGTCAGGATTTTGCTCACGGTTCCCTGTGGCAGGTCTGCAAGCAGCGCTAGTTGATATGTTGTAAGTTTTAATTCTTTCTTTCGTTGTCGGATTTCATCTATTTTCATTGGCGTCCTCCTTATAGTAAATAGTAACACTATAAGGAGGGAGTGTCAAATATTTTTACCCGTATTCGGGTATTTAATTCAGTATATAATCCACCATGCCATCCTCAACCGGGTAAGCATCCAAAAGCTTCTCCCCCACAGAGTCATAGCTTCTCGACCTAGCCACTGCATAACCATTTTCAGTCAAATCCCCGCTCTCTCCATTCAGGATTTTCCTGCACCTTCTGGCAAATTCCCAGTCGTCACTGCATTTGTATACATCCACACCATCCTGAAGCCAGCCTGCATAAACCGGAATATCCCTCACAATCATAGGTGCCCTGCATGCCATGGCTTCCAGTACCACAATTCCCTCTGTCTCCTCATGGCTCATAAAGCAGAACAAATCGCAGCCCTGATATGCCTCCCTCAGCTCCTCCTTGTTTACATATCCCGGAAAAATCAGATTTTCTGGTGCATTTTCAATCGCGTACCTGATTTCCTTTGGCACGAGACTTAGATTAGTATAACCAAACCACATAAAGGTAACATCCGGCATATTTTTTGCAAGCTGGACAAATTCCAAAAGTCCTTTTCTCTCTATAAAATGTCCTACAGAGATAACCACCTTCTCCTCATCCGTAAGCTTATATTTTTTTCTGAAAGCCCTGTGGCCTTCCTTATCAGCCTTCCAGAAGCCTAAATCTATACCGTTTGACACAGCATAAACTGGCGCTTTTACCCCATAGCTCTCAATCAGGAATTTTGAGTATTCAGATGGTGTAATCACAACATCCCCCAAATTATAGCAAAAAGTAATCCATCTCCTGAAAAGCGGTGCCAGGACATTTGAGCCCTTAAAAGAATTTCTAAAGTCCTGCATGGTCGAATGTCCATAGTACACCACCTTTTTCCCCATTATTCTGGCTTTCATAGCAGCCAAAGCACTGTCCGGCAGAACCGTATTGATATGTACAATGTCTGCGTCCTTGAATCTGACACCATCCACCATTACACCCTCGGCTCTTAATATATCCTTCTGGTGCTCAATGGCTCTTCCCACACCGCTTCGCTCTACAATCCTTTTTCCACCTGTATATACATGCACTTTTAACATAATGCCACCCCTTTTAACATAGTCTGTAAAATCAGATTTAATCCCATGCTGTAAGCTGCAATCGACAATGGTTTTCCCAGCAAAATCACCGCTGTAAATGTCTTTAGCTTCATCCGCGTCGTGCCAGCCAGATAGCAGAGAAAATCATCCGGCGCAACCGGCAGGAAAATTGCCAGGGCAAACAGCTTGGTAAATCTGCCGTTTTTCTCCGTCCAGCTCTCATATTTATCAATCAGCTTCTTATCGAACATTTTAACCATCAAGGGCCTGCCATAGCGCTTAGCTATCAAAAATACCAGTATTGAACCTATGCAGATGCCGACGTAATTGTACACGAAGCCCATACCTGCACCAAAAACAATTACTCCAGCCACACAGCTTACGCCACCTGGAATCACAGGGATTATGACCTGTATTATTTGTATTAGAACAAAAATAATTCCTGCTGCGGTTCCAAATCCCATTATGAATTTCTGCATATTCTCCTGGGATGTAAGTATGCCCTGCTTCCAGGCCCAATACATAAAGCCGGCTGTAAGAATCAATCCCAGCATAGAAATTATATTAACAGCTCTCTTGTACGTCATGTCTTTCCCACACCTCCCAACCTGTATACTGGCTGTACAGCATCTCACAGGCTCTGGCAAATGCCTGAATGGAAAATTTAAGCTTCATGGTTTTCTCTGCCTCGGCTCCAATCTGCTCTCTAAGGGTCTTGTCTGTATACAATCTACTCAGATAAGTCTGAAATTCTTCTTTATTGGAATATGTATATCCATTTCTGCCCTGAACCACTACATTATCAAGGCACCTATCATATCTGCAAAGAATAGGCAGTCCTGACGCCATAGCCTCCATATATGTAAGTCCCTGGGTCTCGCTTGTTGACGCACTGACAAATATATCCCCTGCCTTGTAATACTCCTGCACCTTATCCGGTGCTGCCATCCCAGCAAAAATCAGGCGCTCCATCATCCCACACTCTCCTGCCTTTTCCTCAAGCTTTGTGCGGTATGGTCCATCCCCTACAATCATAAGGCGTGCTCCACCCGATTTCTTGTCTGATAAAAACTCAATGATTTCCTCAATGTTTTTCTCTTTCGCCAGTCTGCCCAGATACACAAGTACACACTCATCCTTTTTGATGCCAAGTCTCTCCCTGATAATATCTCTTGAGTTGTCTGCTTCTCCCATAAACTGTTCAAGCTCTATGCCGCTTGGGATGACATACAGCGGTGCTGAAACATTATAACCCTCCAGCATGTCAGAAATTTTCGCAGATGGCACAACTATGGCTTTGGTCTGGGATGCAATGAGCTTTGAAAAAGCCACTACCATCTTCCTGCCCCAGACTCTGCTTGGGCAGAAATAATGGGTATATCCCTCATATACCGTATGATAAGTATGGATTATCGGTGCTCCCGTATGCTTTGCAATCTTTCTCGCCATGACAAATGTGGAAAATTCACACTGGCTGTGAATCACATCCGGCTTCCAGTCCATAAGCTCATCTATGTATTTATGCCCATGTGGAAGCATAACCCTGGCATTTGGATATACCATTCCGGCTCCCAGTGAGCTGATATAATATACGTTTCCATCCCTATATGAATGATTTCTATTTGACAGTGTAAGTACTCTTACCTCGTGTCCATCTCTCTCAAGTCCCTCCATCAGATTTATAACTGATGTTACCACTCCGTTTATCACTGGTTTGTACCAGTCTGTTGTAATAAGTATTCTCATAAGGAATCCCTCCTTTGTTGGAATAATTATACAGCAGGGGCACCTTAAGAAAATAGAGGGTAAGACCTTAAGAATTGTTTAACGAAAGCTAAAGCATGGATTTTGACTCTAATAATTTGTAATTAAATGTTTTAGATTTGTGTGCCAGCGGCACTCGATATGAAATATGCTTTGAAATGAGTGTATCACTTCAAAGCATATTAAGCTAGCTTATATTTAGCAATTATCCTGCATTATAATTTTACAAAAAGTTCGCAAACACCGGTGCCAGTGCCACCGTGAGTATTCCAGAAACTGCAATGGCAAGACCACTCATAGCGCCCTCAATCTCGCCCATCTCAAGTGCCTTTGCAGTTCCAATAGCATGTGCTGAACATCCAAGTGCAAGCCCTTTTGAGATGGGCTCATGGATTTTAAACACCTTGCAGATTACCTCTCCAAGCATATTTCCAATTACACCGGTTACAACAATTACCGCAACTGTTATGGTCACATATCCGCCTAACTCCTCTGATACGCCCATACCTATAGCAGTTGTTATTGACTTTGGAAGCAATGTAACATAGTCCTCGTGGCTGAGCTTTAATATATATGAAAGCACAAGCACCGTGCACAAACTGGTTAATACGCCTGCCAGAAGCCCAAGCAGAACCGCCTTATAATTCTTTTTCAAAAGCTCCCACTGCTCATACAGCGGTATGGCAAGGCATACCGTTGCCGGGGTAAGCAGCCAGCTTAAGTATTTTGCCCCCTCATTGTATACGTCATAATCTATGTCCCCAACAACCAGAACAATGATTGTTATTACAATTGAAATCAGAAGCGGATTAAATATTCCTGATTTGAATTTCTTTTTAAGTAACACACCAACCATATATGCAACCAGACTCAGGGTCACTCCTGAAAATAGTGAATTTTCAAAAAAATCTGCTACCATTTATTCTACCTCTCCAGCATTTTTCTTATCAGCCCGTGTAATAATGCTCTGGGATATACGTCCTGTAGCCACCATAACAGTTATTATTGCCACAACTGTTACTATGCAGACCGGAAGCAGAACAGGCTTTAAAATGCCCCAGCTTGTCATAAGACCTACGCCTGCCGGGATAAACATTACCGGCATTATCTCTATAAGAAATATACCTGTTTCCTTGACCTGCTCAAGCTTTATAACGCCAGTCATCAGGCATACAAACATAATTACCATACCGTATATGCTTGCTGGCACCGGAATCGGCAGCAAAAATTTTAATAACTCTCCGGCAAATGATATTGCTAAAATTATTAAAAATTGTTTTACATACTTCACTTTTCTTCCTTCTTTCTATTACGCACTATATAACAATTTCAGTCATGAATTAATTTATCACCAGCGCAAGGTATTTTCAACTGTTTAACCTCCCAAATATAGCAGACAATGTGTGGCAAATTTTGACATTTTTACTCTATTTCTGCAAGCCGTTGTACAGCTCATCAAAGCTCTTATGGGTTTTGCCAGCTTTCACATATAACCTATCCGTCGCAATCCTCCTCACAAATTCCTCATCATGGGACACAAAAACCACCGTCCCCTCATACTCCTGCAAGAGCTCCTCAAAAGCCTCAATCGACTGCAAATCCATATAGTTAGTAGGTTCATCCAAAATCAGCATATTGACATCCGAAACCAAAAGCATGGCAAATGCAAGCTTCATCCTTTCGCCTCCCGACAAATCCCTGACCTTTTTCTTCATATCCTGCCCAGTCAGTAAAAGCCTAGCCAGAATTGTCCTTGCTATCTCCTGCTTCTGTATGCTCACAGCCATCACATTTTCCAATACTGTCCTGTCTAAATCTATATTGGACAGATTCTGTCTCACATAGCCCAATTTTGCATCAGGCACTACATAAATCTGATTTCTGTCGAGAATCATGTTCAAAAGCGTAGTTTTTCCAGCCCCATTTTCTCCTAAAATAGCGGTTTTGCTCTTATTTTTTATGACAAATGACGCATCCTCATACACCTTATTTCCGTCATAGTCAAAGGAGATATGTTCGCCCCTTATGACAATAGGATTGCGGGGAGGATTTGTGAGTCTGAAATCAGGGTGCATCTTTGGAAGTTCCTTAGGCTTTGATTTTACCTCCATGTGATCAATCCTCTTCATCACATTTGTGGCACTTCTCTCCATGCTGCGAGCCTTATCCTCAATCTTTCTGGTCGCAAAAAAATTTCTGGTTTTTGCATCATTTGCAGCCATATTATGAGGTCTGCTCTCTATCCTCTGCGCCTTTACCTTCTTTTCACAATATACCTTTTCAAGCCTCCGCTTCTCTGAAGTGTACTGCCCATACTCCTTCCACTGCCTATCCACCTCTGCCTGCTTCAAAGTCTTATAGGCATCATAATTGCCATCAAAATCTTTGAGCTTTCCGAATGAAATCTCAACAATCCGATTACACACCTGATTCATCAAGGCTCGGTCATGGCTCACCAGCACAAAGCTCTCCATCTCCAGCAGGCGTTTAACCAGAAGCTTAATCCCCTTAGCATCCAGATTCGCAGAAGGCTCATCAAGAAATGCCACCGCCCGCTGACTTCCAAACATCTGAGCCAGCCGGATTCTGGTATTTTCACCACCACTGACCCCATTCTGCCATATCTGCTCTTTGACTCCCATCAGGTTGACCTCTTTTCCATCCAGCTCATCTACATTCCATTTCTCATCAAATTGCCTGAAATAAAATGGTTCACAGCTTAAAACGACTTTACCGTTAGTCGGTTCTAACTCCCCCGACAGCACTCTGAGCAGGGTGCTTTTCCCTGCACCATTTGCGCCTACAAGTCCTATTTTATCCCCTTCATAGACCTGAAATCTCTCAAAATCCAATACATCCTGTTCCCCAAAGCTTACCCTTACATTTTCTGCACTTATTAACTGCTTTTTAGACATAAAAAATCCCTCCTTTGTGCAAAGAGAGATTACCAAAATGAAGAGTCCCAAAAAGACCCCACATATATATAAAGTGTGATAATTATTGATAATCTCCATGCATACATCAAATGAACCTGCCACTGATGTACTCACTGACAAACCACTCCTATAACTACTATTTGCTAAGAAATTATCTAATAATCAAATCTATCACACTTACCCTTTCATTTATTGATGAGCTATGCTGCTATATGCTGCGTGCTCATTCACTTGGGATATAAAATACTCTATAAAATTCATTATGTCAAGGGAATTTTAAACCAAGCTAATAAAGATTTTATTTACTGTCAGTTAATATTCATTGAATAAATATTCTCTTTTCAGACTCTGGCTTGTCAATTCTGCCTTACCCCTAGTAAAGTTATTAACACAAAAATCTAATTAATTTTTATCCCAGCCCCTATAGCAGAACTTATACACTCCACCAATCACTGCCGGATAAATCCATGTAAAAAACCTAAATGTAAGAATAGCCGGCACAGACACCCCTACTGGCAGAAATGCTGCCATCAAAAGCCCATACACAAACTCCAAAGACATTACCCCGGATGGTGCCGGAATGACTCCTGCCAGAAAATATGATGCTGCCATAATGGCAATAATATCAAACCAGGTCAACACCCCATTATTGCTTAAAATAACCACAACCACGCAGTATATCACAAAGCATTTTAACAGGTTAATTCCCAGCATGAGCAAGCTCTTCTTCCTGTTATGCCAGAGAGTTTTACCTTCAACACTCAGGCACATTATATAATCATACCACTTTTCCTCATTCTTTTTGACAAATGCAATTCTGCTTGAGAAAAAGTCTAAAAGCTTCGAGAGCAAATGCGAGAATTTTTCTGAAACTGATATTAATAGCAGAACTATGATTATAGCAAGACTAATTAATGTGGCTACAAGTATAAATGCCCTATAGCCGCAAATAGAAGCCCTTGTATGGGTTTTAATGTAGAGATAAGCACAACCAAATAATCCCCATAAGACTATGCTGCTCTTTTTCAAGGTGTACTTATACACGCCTCCTGCCGTTGCCTGAGCCGCTGTCGTGCCAGCCTTTGTCACATACAAGACCTCAGCCAGACAGGCACCGCTTCCAAGGGTTATCAGGCGGTAAAATTCGCACAAAAATGTCGTAGCAATAGAATTTCTCATCAGACATTCCCTGTTAAACTCTCTTGTGGCAAGAAAAATAAGCATGCCATCTAAGAGAAAATATATGGTTGCAAGAATGGTACATATGACCATCTGCCAGGCCTTAATCTGCCTGATACCATTTAAAATATCTCCCATGGAGTCGCGATAAAACCATACCGCAAATATAAGAAGCGCGATAACTGCCAGTTTACTAAGAATCTTTTTCTTCTGCATGTTTATTTTCTTTCCTTTGGTCTACATTCATGTTTCAAGGTTATGATAAATACTATTTATCCAGCTCTCTCAGTATAACTTACTTCTCGTTTTGTATTCTCCAATCAATACAACGCTGTAAATAATCTACATATTCCGGATTTTTGCACATTCCCTTTCCTTCAATATCAGAAATCTTCGCAACATCCATATTGTTACAATCTGTAACCTTCATAACGATATTGAGCGGCTCCACATCTGTATCGTTACTTATATAAGTTCCAATTCCAAAAGCTACATTGATTCTGTCATGCAGTTTTCGCCAGATTTCATCTGCTTTTTCAAAATCAAGGCTGTCACTAAAGAGTAAAGTCTTTGTCTTTGGGTCTATGCCCAGTGACTCATAATGAGCTATCATTTTTTCTGCCCACTCAAATGGGTCTCCACTGTCATGACGCACTCCACTAAAAAGTGTGGCAAATGTAAGCTGGAAATCTCTTAAAAAGCACTCTGTTGTAATTGTATCTGTGAGTGCTGTTCCATTTAAGACACCATATTCCTTTACCCAGGCATCCAGTGCGTACCAGTTTGAATATGCAGGATTATGCTTGTGATTTCCCTGTCCTGTACACATAATCCACTCGTGCGCCATTGTTCCAACTGGCTTTAGCTTGTATTTTTTAGCCAGATATACATTGCTTGTTCCTATAAACTTAGAGTTTCCAAGAGAAGAAGCCCCTCCAAATTTTTTTACTGCAAGCTCCTGAGCCTCTGCTGACAGACGTCTTCTTAGTCCGAATTCGCTGAAAGCACCAATCTGGTACCTTCCCTCTGCCAACTTTTCAATCTTATGATCCAAATGCTTTTCAAATTCTTCTAATCTTTTTTCATACTTGCCTGATATTCTGAAATATACTTCATTTACTATTGCAAGCACTGGCACCTCATACATAGATGTGTTAAGCCAGGTGCCTGTTGCCTCCACTCTGAGTCCACATGGTGCCGCATCATCAATGACAAAATCCTCAAACCTAGGCTGCCACAGTCTCAGAAAGTCTACATAGCTTTCCTTAAGCCATGTGATTTTACCAAGATAAGTCAGCTCATCTTCTGTAAAATGCAGTTCACAATAAGCTCTTACCTGCTCTCTTATCTCCTCAAGCATCTCTTCTGTAAAATACACACCCTCATTTCTGCACTTAAATGTCCATGTAGTCTTATAATCAGAAAACTGATGGTATATTGCCTGTCCCATTGAAAATTTGTACAAATCCTGGTCTAACAGACTTGTTATAATATTATGATACCTCATTAATTATTCCTCTGCTTCCTCTATTATTCATGTATACTATTTTTTTTACTGCATGCCCTAAACTAAGCAGACTAGCCACCTACAGCTTCTCTGGATACAAAAGTATGCGAAAAAAGCCTTATCATATAATAGTAACCTGGCACAGCCTCATCGCCTCAATAGCTGTCCTATGTGACTCCGGCGTGATACACGCGCAAGCGTCCTGAAATACTCGAATTTCAGCCTCTGGACAGTTTGCTTTTGCAATCATTACATTACTTATAACACAAATTCCTGTACATACTCCACAGAAATCAATTATAGCATCTTCTTTATCATATATTTCATGTAAAAATGCCCCCAGCTCTACACTTCCAAAGGTCGGTTTGTTAATTATTTTAACATCTGCATCCCTGCATACAGCTACAGCCTCACTTACTGCATCCACAATCTCCCAGCCTGCGGTATTTTCGATACAATGTGGCACGGGTAGGTTCTTTCCCTCCTGTGTTTCCATATAATTATCATGATGAGTATCTCTTGTTAAAAATATATTGTCATATTTATCGTTTTTTATTACATCAACTACCTTCTGCACAGTTGCCTGACACTCTGCGTTGCCAAGAGCACCGGTTATAAAGTCGTTCTGCATGTCTACAACAACTAATATCTTCTTCATATGTTCTCCTTCTTTTTAGTTTGCATATATAATACACCTTTAGACACAAAAAAACACTATCCTAACAACTAATATTGTTAAAACAGTGCTTAAATTCCTGTGCCTTCAAAACTTCATACATTTCCAAAAGGAAGTTCGTCTCGCTTTGCTCGTTGCGACGAACAACCAAAAAACAATTCATTCTTCTCAAACTCTACATTCTTCATGTAAGTTTTTTGGTTTGGTTAAGCCTTCGACCTATTAGTAACAGTCAGCTCCATGTGTTACCACACTTCCACCTCTGCCCT
>URLU01000009.1 GCA_900548765.1 uncultured Lachnobacterium sp. | reverse complement strand
GCGAATCCGTTATGCCATTCCACAGCTTAGCCATGGTATTTCCTGTACAGGGTGCAATCACCATGACATCAAGATTCGCTTTAGGGCCTATCGGCTCTGCTTCCTGTATCGTCTTTATTCCATGATTGCCTGTGATTTCCTCTACCGCCTCCATAAACTCTTTTGCTCCTCCAAATCTGGTATCCATCCTCTGTACATTATACGAAAATATGGGAACAACTGCTGCTCCAAGCTTTACCAGCTCCCCCACTGCAATTTTAGTTTTTTCAAAGGTACAAAACGAACCGGTTATGCCATATCCTATGGTGTAAGAAGATAAATCCATGGGTTCCCCTCCTTTTGACCAATCTGTGAAGGTGAATTTCTTACTATGCAGTCATACAATACCTTTGCACTTGTTTTAGGCGTGTATCTCCCCGGCAGTCCCAATGCATGTATGAGCTTAATCTGCCTGTTTTCTGCCGCCTGCTTATCGCAGCCTCCGTTCCCCGATGCTATGTCAATTATCAGACTGTCATCCGCCAGTTCATCTATGAGTTTTTTGGTCACAACCCTTGCAGGAACTGTGTTTATAAGCACTCTGGTGCCATAGGCTTCGTCAGGTCCATAGGAAAAATCAACCGCATTAAGCCCCATCTCCTTTGCATCAATGCGCGCTCCCCTGCTTCTGGCAAGCACTGTAACCTTTGCCCCCATGGCATGCAGGAGTCTGGCAGTCTCTTTCCCGCATTTACCAAAGCCTGTTACAAGGATTTTTTCGTTCTTTATCCCATATATGCTGTTGGCTATTATTTCACTGACCACTGCCTCAGCTGTAATTCTGGCATTTTCCATAACCACAGTCTCATCCTGCATAAAATCAAGAGTTTTCGGCACATTCCAATCCTTCGGAAATACCCCGCCGTATATTTTCGGCTGATACTTGGACAGCTCATATTTCATCTGCTCGTACTCGTTTTGATTTAATCTGAGTCTGGTAAAAGGGGTGGGTAAAATCACCCTGCCAACCTCTGCCATATTAATGTCCTCAAGCTTTTCTATCTGTCTCTTTTTTCCGCGAAGGAAGTGAGCCAGATATCTTTGTCTGTCATCTGTAACATAGATAATTGTATTATTGCCCATAAAAAATACTCCCTTCCATATATTTTATGAAAGAGAGTATATGTTGCCACTTATTAAAGTCTTGTCTCAACAAAAATATCGTAAATTGCTGAAATAGCCTTTTCAAAGTCATCATTGCTGACACCAATGATGATATTGAGCTCTGATGAACCCTGGTCAATCATTCTGACATTGATATTGGCATGAGCGAGTGCAGAGAAGATTCTGCCTGCTGTACCACGGTTCTGGCGCATTCCTCGTCCTACCACTGCGATAAGTGCCAGGTCTGAATCCAAATCAATGATGTCCGGGTCTGCCAGACGTCTGATTGAGCTGATTACCTGCTGCTCCTTGCCTTCAAACTCTGCCTGATGTACGAATACAGTCATTGTATCGATTCCAGAAGGCATATGCTCAATTGAGATACCATTCTCCTCAAAGGCCTGCAGGCACTTACGGCAGAAGCCTACCTCACTGTTCATCCTGTCCTTATCGATATTTACTGCCACAAAGCCCTTCTTGCCTGCGATACCTGTAATAGTAAAGTCAGGCTTCTGGCATGTACTCTCAACAATCAATGTACCCGGGTCCTCCGGTGCGTTTGTATTCTTGATATTGATTGGAATACCTGAGGTACGTACTGGGAAAATAGCCTCCTCGTGAAGCACTGATGCTCCCATGTAGGAAAGCTCTCTGAGCTCTCTGTAGGTTACAACCTTGATTGGCTGTGGATCCTTGATTACTCGTGGGTCTGCAACAAGACAGCCTGAAACGTCTGTCCAGTTCTCATACATGCTGGCTCTGCATGCCTTTGCCACGATAGAGCCTGTTATATCACTTCCGCCTCTTGAGAAGGTCTTTACCTTACCATCTGGCATTGCTCCATAGAAGCCAGGTATAACTGCCTTCTCTGCTGACTCAAGCTTCTTTGAAAGTACCTTATTAGTCTTGTCTGCGTCAAACTCTCCCTCTTCGTCGAAAAAGATGACTGTTGCAGAATCTATAAATTCATAGCCCAGATAATTCGCCATGATGATTCCGTTTAAATATTCTCCACGGCTTGCTGCATAATCAGTGCCTGCATGCGCCTTGAAGTTCTCTGTGATGGTCTTAAATTCATCATCCAGAGAAAGCTTTAAATGAAGACCATTGATGATTGAATCATAACGATCTTTGATTTTCATAAGAGCAATTCTAAAATCCTTATCTGCCTCTGCAAGGGCATAGCAGGCATACAACATATCTGTAACCTTTGTATCCTTAGGATTTCTCTTTCCCGGTGCACTAGGCACAACATACTTACGAGTCTCATCAGCTCTTATTATTTTTCCAACTTTAGCAAACTGTTCTGCGCTGGCTAAAGAGCTTCCACCAAACTTAACAACCTTTACCATTTTTCTTCCGCTCCTCATTTTTATATACTGCTGTATTATACAGCGATGTCAGGAGTTTAGTCAATTTTTTTCAATATATAATATATTCATGTCTACTATGCCTTGTTCTTCATCCAGCTCCAGAATCCCATACGATGGTGGTGTCCCCCAGCCCGGTGCCCCAATGCTGCCCGGATTCATAAGAAGCAGTCCGTTGTGCTTATCATAAAATACTTTGTGGGTATGGCCAAACAGAGCTATTGTTACATTTTTCTCATGGGCTGCATACTCAAGGGTCAGGTAATTGGACTTTACATTATATGTATGTCCATGGCAGATAAGAATCCTCTGCCCCTCTATCTCAAGAATTTTTTCTGTCTCCTCCATGGAAAAGTCACAGTTGCCGGGAACATGCGCCATGGGTATCTCGGGGAACTCCTCTGCCAGTCCCACAGCGTCTGACCAGCAGTCTCCCAGATGAATTATCATATCCGGAGCAGTTTTCTTTACTGCAAATACCATATTATCTATATTTCCGTGCGAATCACTGAGAACCAGTAATTTTTTCATATGCTCATCCCCGCTTTCTTTATTTCTTATACTATATCATCTGACTTTTTACATGTCACACATTTTTATAAATGACCTTAGAAAACATAAAACCTGCCACCGGCAGCTTTTATTGCATACTTTGGTACGGCAAAAAGGCTCCTGCCCTGACACCGTCGTCAGGCAAGAGCCTTTCCCTCTCCTAAAAATATACTATATATACGACTGGCGCCCCCTACGCCAGACGCTTCCATTGTTTACTGCATTTATAATAAGAATAGAACATACAGTGCTCTGCCTGCTCACATCTTGTAGGTGCACTCTCTATGTTGCACTGACAATTAACAATTGCATCCGCCTTTCCCTTACAGCTTCCTTTGATCATTACGTCGTCTAAAATCTCGTCTGACATATCCATCTCCCTTTTCATAACTAAGTTTAGTTCGTCAACAAGAGATATTATACAATATATAGTATTCGAAAACCATAAGGCAATTGTCACAAATCACGCCCGTTCTTTTGTCAATTTTTCCACTTGACTTTTTAGCAGTTTTCACTTAAGAGTAAACTTCATCTGAATAGGATTATGGTCAGTGTTTTCAAACTTTGTGTCTATAGTACTAACTTCATCCACCTGTATATTATCCGACACAATAAATCCATCAATCATGTAAAACTGGAAGTTATCCGGGTCTGCTCCTTCATATGGCTTATCCAGCGAACGACAGGTAGGTGTACTGTTATCTGTAACAAAGGTCAGATTATCAAACTCATCCACGTCAATCTGCCCTGCCTGCCACATATCCTCTGACACCAACGGATATGCGGATGTATCTACATTTGAAAATGACTGGTTGAAATCTCCTCCTGCAATTACATAATTACCCGCTTCAGCCTCTGTCTCAAGTATTTCCTTGAGCATTGCTGTCTGGGCTATCTTGCCCTCACCGGAATCGTAGGCCTCCAGATGAAGATTTACAATAACCAGCTCCTTGTCGCTGCCCTCAAGTGGTATTCTGTCAACCATAATACATCTTTTCAGATTGCAGATTCTGATTGGGTAAGTAAACGGACATGGCAGGGACATCCTTGTAGACTCTGTCACATCAAATTTGCTCAGGGTATTTATTCCACAGTTTACTTTTCCTATTGTAGGCAGTGGATATGGGACATAAAGCACCTTGTAATTATACGCAAATGTGCTCTCATAGCCAGTGAGGGCTGACATCAGATAATCAGATTCATTGATATAATGAGACCTCTTTGAGTCTGTATCCACCTCCTGAAGCATGACAATATCAGGGTCTGTATCACTTATGAGCGAGCTGATTGCTGCCATATTATCCTCTGTCTGTTCCTTTGTGGCTGTACTCACATGCTCTCCGCCATCCATGAAAAAGTCTGCGTTTGCACCTAGAGCACCATAACCTATATTCCAGGTCAGAATGCTCAAGGAATCTCCCTCACTTACCGTCCCACTGCTCTCACCAGTCACTGCCACAGCCTCTGTATCATCCGGCTTGTACTCTGTGACTGTCAGGATACCTATACCAACTACTGCTGCAATCACAATAACTGCAACAACTATTCCAATATACTTTAATATCTTCTTCATACTATTTCTTTCCCTCACTATATAATCTAATCACACCTGCATGCGCATATACAGAGCCTGCCACTGACAGTTTTCTCTGAATACTCAGGCATTAAAAAAAGTAAATACATCATCATAATACTTGTATCTCGTCTCGTCTCCGGCATTAAATATCTCATGCTTTGAGTCCTCGTATCTGATAAAGCTTGTATTAGCTGTATGTTTCACAAAATAATCCTGTGCCTCTGGCCTGACCAGCGAATCATTGCCCGCCTGCAATAAAAGAATCGGCGTCCTTATATCTCCTGCGTGTTTTTTGATATATGCAGACGCAGCCATGCCAGCCCTTCCCCAGCTATAAGAACCGCCATAGGTCTGAAAGTGCCTGTCACTTTGCCGCAAAGCAAATGCATACTCATATCTGCTCCTTGATATGGCACTGCTGGTCTCATATACATTCAGATTGTCAAAGCCATGCTGTCCCGGCATGTATTTTTTCTGCCAATGTAATACTACAGACAAAAGCATAAGCACCCTGACTGCAATCATGGAATAGCTGCCGTAACGCATCTCAATCATAGGCGATGACAGGACTGCCTTCTCAAATGTATCCGGAAACTGTTCCAGATACATTGCTGCAATAGCTCCCCCCATCGAGTGTGCAAAGAGATAGAGTTTTCCTGTCCTGCTCCGCTTTTTGGCAATATGCTCTATGAAATCTGCAAAATCATCCACATATTCCTGAAAGCTCTTTACATAGACCATATCAGGATCCACATCGCATTTGTCAGAATAGCCATGTCCTCTGTGGTCAATAAAAAATACCGAATAACCACACTTATACATATAGTACATCATCTCGTGATATTTGCCTGCAAACTCACAGAAGCCATGGGATATGACAATCGCTGCCTTTTCATCCGGATTAATCATATACTCTGTATGTATTCTGCTCCCGTCCCTGCTGGTAAAATATTCCTCGCGGATATCTGCCTTAAGCAGGGGCAGAACTGTCTCTCGCATTTTAGTCTCAAAGTCTTCCTCATTAATAAGGAAGTTTTTTTCCCTCCATGTCTGACACATATTATTACACCAAATTACTTATATTTTTCTGCTATCTCCAGAGCTCTGTCCGGATAGTTTGTGATAATGGCATTTACCCTCATCTGGCTGGCAAGGGCGAGGTGCTCCGGCTCATTTACAGTCCAGACATTTACATCCAGCCCATTTGCTGCTGCATCCTGCATATAATCAGGAAACTGTAGGTTGTAAAGGGCAGGATGAAGAGCATCTGCTCCATGCTTTTTAGCGTATGATGCCATGTCGATTGGTCCATCTGCATACAAAAATCCCACATATGCCTCTGGATTAAGCTCATGGAGCTTCACACAGGTATAATGGTTAAAGGAAGAGTAAAGCACCTTATCCTCCATGCCCATCTCTTTAGTCAGCTCTATGACTTTTCTCTCAAGCTCCTCATAGAATACAATTCCAGTCTTAAGCTCCACATTTATTGTAAGTCCTGTGGGCTTTAAAAGCTCATAGACTTCTCTTAGGGTTGGTATGTCTGCATGCTCATACTCAGGATGAGTCTTGTTGTAATTATATTTTCTAAGTTCCTCGAGAGTCATGTCCTTAACCCAGCCCCTGCCATCGCTGGTTCTATCGATTAATTCGTCATGAATAACAACCATCTGGTCATCCTTGGTGAGCTGTACATCCAGTTCCACGCTGTCTGCTCCCATTTCCACAGCTTTTTTAAAGGCTTCCAGTGTATTTTCCGGTGCGTAGCCGCTTGCACCTCTGTGTGCCCATACCAGGCATCTGTCTTTTTTTCTGAAATTCTCAAAGCTCATATCATTAGTCCTCCACATCAAAGGCTTCAAGCCCCTTTTTTGCTTCTATTTTATTATCGCCATGCTTTACAAAGCACATTGTGACAAATGATGCCACAACAAACGCTGCTGCATATGGAAACAGTGTTGTGTAGCTTACCTTTTTAAGTAATGTTCCTGCGGCGATAGGTGTCACAATCTGGGCTGTCATGCTGAATGTATAGTAATATCCAGTGAATCTGCCTACTTCGCCGCCCTTACACATCTCAAGAACCATAGGCAGGCTGTTTACATTGATAGCAGCCCATGAGAGACCTACAAATAAAAATACCACATATAACACAGGGTTAAAGCTGCTGCTAACCACTGTCAGTATAAATATGATAACAAATGTAGCTGCCAGCCCCACAATGCCTGCCATGATTGTCTTTCTCCTGCCTATTTTACTTGCCACCTGTCCAACCGGAATATAAGAGAGTACCGCCCCTCCGGTTGCCACTGTAAGACACATGGCCGCCTGTCCAAGGCTCATGCCCCACATCTTGTTTGCATAGGTAGTAAACCAGGTATCAACTGCATTGTAGCCCATAAACCACAGAGCTATCGAACAAAGCAAAAACGCAAGGCTCCGCTTTACCTCCTCCGGAAGCCTGGTTCCTCCATCCTCTGCCTTTTCCTCAAGGTTCTCTTCCGGATGCTCTGCCTCATACTCCTGCATCTCCCTGCCAAGCTTTACCTCGTTGACTGTGAACATTATTATAATGAGGGAAATAACCATAATTCCTGCTACCACCATAAAAAGTGGAAGGTAGTTGACATGTTCCAAATCCTTTGTCCTGTCAGCCGAGTACATAAGGGATGCAACGATTAGATATACTATACCGCCCAATGCTCCCATCAGGTTGATGACTGCATTGCCCTTACTTCTAAGGGGCTTTGGTGTGACATCCGGCATAAGTGCCACAGCAGGGCTCCTGTAGGTGCCCATGGCCACTAGGAGGCAGCCCAGCACACATACGAAAATAACCTCTGTGGATGTCTTTGGATCTGCAAAGAAGCTGTTATCCAAAAATGGAATAAGCAGCATAAGAAATACTGCTGCAACAGTTCCACATAATATGTAGGGTCTTCTCTTGCCCATCCTGCTGGTACACTTGTCCGACAGTCCGCCAAAGAGTGGTAAAAGGAAAAGTGCCAGCACATTATCAGCTGCCATGATAGCGCCCGTAATGGTTTCATTCATGTGAAAGGTGTTGGTCAGCATAAGTGGAATTACATTATTATACATCTGCCAGAAGGCGCAGATAGACAAAAATGCAAATCCGATTCGGATAGTTTGCGATGTTTTTAGTTTCATATTTACCTCCAATACATTATTTACTCTCCTCTGTCATTTTACCATTTTTATCTTCTCCTGTCACCTTTAAAGTCCTATATCATCTATAAGATTTAAATTGTATTTACTTACTATTTCCATAGCCTTTTCGAAGCTTTCCACATCCTTTACATTCTGCACGCTGTGGGCATCAAGTCCAAGTATCACCTTGTTGCCGACGTGTCCCGGTATCTCCCAGAATTTCTCTGCAGGATAGTGCTTGTTATTACTTATTCCAAGTATGTTTATCTCAACCGGTATATCCATCTCCTTAAGCGCCCTGCATAGTCTGGTCATCTCCCAGTCATAGACAGAGTCAAGCCCCGCAAAATTAATAAGGTCCGGATGAGCAAGATATTTAAAATATCCAGTCTTCATTCCTTCTATAACAGTGTCCACATACTGGCGTATGCGGGATTCGTCCTCTGTGATGCTTCCCATATATGGACCTGTCTTCTCTGATTCCAGAAAATGCTGCCCCATTATCATGTAGTCGCAGCCTAAATTGTCAAATATGTATTTCTGCTCTGGAAAAAACTCCGGCACATATTCTGCCTCAAAGCCCACAAACAACTGTATATCGTCCCTGTATTCCTCTCCCAGCCTTCTGATTGTGTCCACATATTCCGGTGCCTCATTCATGGTCATTCTGATTCCCGATACAAAACCGTCCTTAAATGGACATGGCACATGGTCTGAAAAGCCCAGCTTCTCAATCCCCATTTCTATAGCTGCCTCTATATATTCCCTCTCTGTGCCCTCTGCGTGATGGCATCTGAAGGTATGTGTGTGATAGTTTGCTTTTAAAAAGTCATGCATTTTAGATGAATTTCCTTTCTGGTATGTAATTTTAAGCCAATTTTCCAGACACTTCACTTGTTTTGTCTGTTGTTTTTTGTAAATAAACTGTTTATACTTACATTATAATATTTATTAAAATTTAATCAAATAGGAGGCAATACATATGTTATTCCAAATTGAAAGCATGTGGCAGATACTTGGCTGGGTCCTCGTATTCGCCGGACTTGTTATCATGAATGAAATTGGACGTCGTTCTAAGGCAGGCGGAATTCTTTTATTTGTTATTATTCCGGTAATCCTTACAGTTTATTTCATTCTCGCTCACGTTGGACTCTTCGGAGGAGCTGAAAACCCAACAGTAGCTTACATGGATGGATGGTTCCATTACTTCAAGCTCTATGCAGCAGACATCGGATGTGTCGGCTTCATGATGATTAAGTACAAATGGGGAATCGGAAAAGAAAAATGGTTCGCCTGGTTCCCATGGTTCATCGTTGCAGCTAACATCCTTATCGCAGTTGTTTCTGACTTAGAGTCAGCTTTTGCAGCTTACGGAATCACAGGAGACTTCTCAGGTGCCTGGTGGGCTTCAAACGAAGGTGTATTCATCTATGGTGGATGGTGGAACATCTTAAATGCAATCGCTGGTCTTATCAACATCTTCTGTATGACAGGTGTTGTTAACCTTTACACATCAAAGGATAAGAACAAGAGCGATATGCTCTGGCCAGACATGACAGTATGGTTCATCGTTGCTTACGATATCTGGAACTTCGAGTATACATACAACAATTTACCTACACATACATGGTACTGTGGTGTTGCTCTTCTCCTTGCTCCTACATTTGCAAACGCATTATGGAACAAGGGTGCATGGATTCAGAACCGTGCCAACACACTTGCACTCTGGTGTATGTTCGCTCAGGTAGTACCTACATTCCAGATTTCTAAGAAGTTCTCAGTTATGCCTTCAGTATATGGCGGAGCTTCAGCAAACGGAATCAAGGCTTGTGACCTTTACCAAGATGCAGTTGCACTTTTCCAGGCTGGTGCAGGAAAGACAGCCAAGGCTGGTGAGGTAATCTCTTCATACGGAATCACAGCTAACCCAACAGCGCAGGGTGTTGTATCATTCCTTGCAGTTGTTGCAAACGTAATCTGTATCGCAGTTATCATCAAGCGTTCTATCGAGATGGGCAAGAACCCATATTCAAACGATGTCTGGGCTGGAACAAAGGATTACGAAGAGGCTATGCAGAGAGCTGAATAATTGTAATCTTACAATTAAATATTTAAGCCAAAACTCATAAGAAGCCTTCTGGGGACAAAGTCCCCGGAGGGCTTCTTTTTTTATAGTTACTGTGTTATAATCACACTTGGATTATACCTTTATCAGGTAATTATTCGGAGGATATTATGTTTACAAAAAAAGAATCATCACATTCCGGTTTAAAAATTATTATCGTAGGATGTGGTAAGGTCGGAAGAAATCTGGCCGAGCAGCTTAGCAACGAGGGGCATGATATTACCATAGTTGACAAAAAAGCTGCTATGATACAGCAGATGTGCAATATGTACGATGTTCTGGGAATTGAAGGCAATGGTGCAAGCTACACCATCCAGCGGGAAGCTGGAATAGCAAATGCAGATTTGCTAATCGCAGTAACTAACTCAGATGAGTTAAACCTGCTGTGCTGCACAATCGCTTCACAGATTGGTAACTGCGCTACTATAGCAAGAGTCCGTACTCCTGAATACAGTCAGGAAATCGGCTACCTAAGAGAAAAACTTGGACTTACAATGGTTATAAATCCTGAGCTTGAGTCAGCCAGAGAAATGGCAAAAATTCTGTACATGCCATCCACTCTTGAAGTAACATCCTTTGCTCATGGTCAGGCTGAGCTTATAAAATTTCAAATTCCAGAGGGAAATATGCTGGATAACCTGCCAATATCAGAGCTGGGCAAGAATCTTGCCAGCGATGTGCTGATAGGTGCGGTGGAGAGAGGCGATGAGGTCTTCATCCCTTCTGGTAATTTTGTATTAAAAAGTGGAGACAAGATGTCCTTTGTGGCATCCCGAAAGGCTGCAAGAACCTTTTTCTCAAGCCTGGGGCTTAAGACAAAGCATGTTTCAGACACTATGATTATCGGTGGAGGAAGAGCCGCATATTATCTGGCAGATCAGCTGATTCGTGCAGGAATAGAGGTTAAGATTATAGAAAATGACCTTGCCCGCTGCGAAGAGTTAAGCATACTTCTGCCAAAGGCAATCATTATCCATGGTGATGGAACAGACAAAGACCTCTTGAAGGAAGAGGGTCTGGAGGAAGCAGCTTCCTTTGTTCCACTCACAGGAATAGACGAGGAAAACATAATGCTCACCCTCTACTCAAAGGCTGTGAGCAATGCAAAAGCAATCACCAAGATAAACAGAATAAACTTCACAGAAGTAATTAATTCTCTCGATTTGGGAAGCGTGGTATATCCAAAACACATTGCCGCAGAATCCATAATCGCATATGTCCGTGCCAAAAACGCATCACGAGGCAGCAATATCGAGACACTTTACCACATGTATGACAACCGTGTGGAGGCTGTAGAATTTGATATCAAGGAAGACTCAGCTGTAACCAATATCCTGCTTAAGGATATAAGGCTCAAGGATGAGCTTCTCATAGCCTTCATCTCACGAAACGGACAGATTATCATCCCTGGCGGACATGATTACATCCAAAAGGGCGATACAGTCATGATTATTACAAAGCATGTCGGATTTACAGACATCCAGGACATCTTAGCATAAGGGGAGGCAGCAATGAATACTACTATGATCAGATATATTCTGGGATATGTATTGAAGCTTGAAGCCCTGCTTCTCATGTTTCCTTGTATTGTCGCTGGAATATATGGGGAGAAAAGCGGTATGGCTATTTTATTCACCGCACTCCTTTGCTTGATAATAGGCTTTGCCTTTTCGGTAAAAAAGCCTACTAACACTACTATTTATTTAAAAGAGGGATGCATCACCACTGCATTGAGCTGGATAATTCTCTCAATATTCGGGGCTCTTCCATTTGTTTTCTCAGGGGAGATTCCTAGCTTTACCGATGCACTTTTTGAAGTTATATCCGGTTTTACAACAACGGGAGCAAGCATTTTAAGCGATGTCGAAAGCTTGTCCCACTGCATGCTCTTCTGGAGAAGCTTTACACACTGGATTGGCGGAATGGGTGTACTTGTATTCCTGCTTGCAGTTATCCCTATGAGCGGTGGCAGCCATGTCAATCTCATGCGTGCAGAAAGTCCTGGTCCATCTGTAGGCAAGCTTGTACCAAAGCTCAAATACACAGCCAGAATCCTGTATATCATATACTTTGGAATGACGATTCTGGAAATCGTGCTGCTTTTAGCCGGAAAAATGTCTCTATTTGATTCGATTACGACAGCATTCGGAACTGCGGGCACTGGTGGATTTGGTATCAAAAATGACAGTATAACCAGCTACAGCCCATATATTCAATGGGTGGTAACAATTTTTATGCTGCTGTTTGGTGTAAATTTTAATGCATACTATCTGCTGTTTTTCGGCAGCATCAAGCAGGCATTGAAGGTGGAAGAAGTAAAATATTATTTTATAATCGTCTTTGCATCTATTGCGATTATTTTTATAAACATACTCCAGACCTGTGCCAGTGCTTTTGATGCCTTGACGGCAGCCTCATTCCAGGTGGCTTCAATTATAACTACCACAGGATTTTCAACTGTAGATTTTAATACCTGGCCTGAGCTGTCAAAAAACATCCTGATTCTGCTCATGTTCTGTGGAGCCTGTGCCGGAAGCACTGGCGGCGGTATCAAGGTTTCACGTATTATAATTGTAATTAAAAATCTAAGAAAAGAGCTGCACTCTTACATTCATCCAAAGAGTGTCCGCAAGATAAAATTTGAAGGAAAGCCAGTTGACCATGATGTAGTCCGTTCCATAAATGTCTACTTCACCACCTTTATTGTAATCTTTGTAGTGTCTGTGATTTTGGTATCTCTTGAGGGCTATGATTTTACTACCAATTTCACGGCAGTACTTGCAACCTTTAACAATATAGGTCCTGGTCTGTCACTGGTAGGTCCAACCTGCAACTTCGGATTTTTTAATCCGCTGACAAAATATGTACTGATGTTTGATATGCTCGCAGGAAGACTTGAGCTCTTCCCGCTGCTTATATTGTTCCACCCATCAATATGGAAGGAGCTTTTTCACTCAGCAGATATGCATATGAAAAAAGGGAATAAATAGGAGGATTTGAAAATGATTGCATGCCAGAATTGCGGTGCCAATGTCAAATTTGATATTGCATCACAAAAAATGCGATGTGAGTACTGTGACAGCTATTTCGACCCCTACAGCTTTGACAAGAAGGAATCTGATGGCATCGAGTTAAAAGACTTTGATGCCACAGTCTTCATATGTCCTCAGTGTGGTGGTGAAATCTTAAGCACAGATGATACTGCTGCTGGTTTCTGCAGCTTCTGTGGTGCTTCAACAATACTTCACAGCCGTATCCAGAAGGAGAACAGACCTAATTACATTATTCCATTCAAGAAAACAAAGGATGACTGTAAGCAGGCCTACTCAGACCTAATGAAAAAGGCTATTTTTGCACCGAAGGAGCTTAAAGACCCTAAGTACATTGATGGTTTCAGAGGCATTTATATGCCTTACTGGACCTACTACATCACCCAAAAGGGTCCATTTATCATGAATGGTAAAAAACAGCATCGTTCAGGAGATTACATAGTATCAGACCACTACGAGCTGACCGGTAATCTGGATGCATATTACAAGGGAATATCCTTTGATGCCTCTTCATCTTTTGCAGACAACATAAGCGAAGCTCTGGCTCCATATGATGTAAAAGGAATGAAGGCATTCACACCAGCATACCTAAGCGGCTTTTATGCTGATACCGCAGATGTATCTGCTGATACCTACAAGCCACAGGCTGTAGAAATTGCAGAGACTGCGACCCAGAACCAGATAACAGGAACTCCACAGTTTTCTGCTTTTACACTGGAGACAGATGTACTTGCCGCCACTGCAGACGCGCTTGACAAGACCTTAAACACCAGCAACGTGCCTAAGCGTCACAGCGGTGCCCATGGCTACACCACAAAGTTTGAGTCAATTGACTACTCAATGTTTCCGGTATGGTTTATGTCTTACCGCAACGGCGACCGTGTGGCATATGCAACTGTAAATGGTCAGACCGGCAAGGTAGTTGCAGACCTGCCTGTAGATGAAAAAAAATTTGTAGGAGGCTCCTTCATACTGGCTCTCCCGATTTTCCTTCTGCTGTGCCTGCTTTTTACACCTACACCCATGACTTCACTGGTAGTCACTGGAATAATATCCGTGATAACAGGCATTATCTACTTCTTGCAGCTTAGAAAAATCGAAGATAAAAAGAAGAAATATACCGGTCCTGTATTTCTCATTATCTCTCTTGTACTTTTTGTGGGAATCGCTTTGTTTAAGCCGATTCGTGATGTATGGTATTATCTGGCCTGCATACTGCTTACCGCCTCTGATTTTGTGACATTGACAGAGATTATTGCAGCATATAATGTTTTATCAACCAGAGAGCTGCCACAGTTTAACCATAAGGGAGGTGATGACCGTGCATAATAAGCTTTCACATAAGATAAAAGCATTTTTCATGACATTTGCAGCCGCTATACTTGTTTTATGCAGTGTCTCACCTGTATTCGCAAACACTTCAGGAACCAACAAAAATACAGGCTACAAGCTTGTAATTGAGGATGACGCCGACTTTTTCACTGCCGATGAGGAAGCTGACCTCACAGAGCTGATGAAACAGATTACAGAATACGGCAACGTTGTGGTTGCTACAACTACAAGCCACAGCTACTATTCATCTGAGGATTATGCAGTGGGAACCTATGAAGACTTGTTTGGAAATGGTGCTGATGGTGTGGTTTTCGTAATAGACAGGGATTTGAACAAAATTTATCTGGCATGCGAGGGACGCGCTAAAAAAATCATAAACAATTCCAGATGTACAGTTATCTGCGATAACACTTACATATATGCGACAAGCGACCATGGCTATGATTACTACACTTGTGCTTATGAGACACTGGATCAGGTGTACACCCTGCTTGATGGTGGAAGGATTTCACAGCCTATGAAGTATATTTCCAATGCTGTTTTGGCTGTCGTGCTTGCAATGCTGTTTAACTATATTATTGTAATGGCTGTATCCAGGCAGCAAAAGCCTTCAAACAGCCAGCTTTTGAATGGAACCTTTACAAATGCAGTGATTAATAATCCTTCAAGCAGATTTATTAATCAGACAAGAACCTACAGCCCTCCTGCTTCATCAAGCAGCAGCAGCGGTCATTCCGGTGGTGGCGGTGGTCACTCAGGTGGCGGCGGACACTCTATATAATTTCACACGATATGACACATGCATAAAAGCTGCCACTGGCAGCTTTTATGCATACATGTGGTTTAGACTAAAAAACCGCTGTGGCAGATTTATTTCTGCCACAGCGGTTTTCTATTTTTGCGAATTGTTTCATGAATATTATGATATTACACCAGGAGTTTACCTAAACAGAAAACTCCGGACAAATTAAACAATCTTACCCAAACAGAATCCTCTGCACCGCCTCTGCCATGAGCTCATAGCCCTTCTCACTTGGATGAAGGTGGTCTCCGCTGTCGTTTCCCTCTGCAAAGGCTTCCGGCTTATTTTCATCACGGACAGCGGCATCAAAATCTACACAGGCATCAAACAGGTTCGTTGTCCTAATCCACTCATTGTATTCGTTTTTCACAGCTTCCCTGAACTGAGCATAGGTACGCCAGCCATATATAGGCAGAAGCGTGCCTCCATATACCTTGTATCCTAACTCTCTGGCAGGCTTTATGTATATGTCCGTCACACCATCTATGAGGTCTTGTGCAGTCGGCATATCCGACCAGGGTCTGAATTTATTCACTTCCACACCTACAGGATGGATAATGTCATTTATGCCATGCTGGATAAGCACAGCATCTGCTCCTGCCACATTCATCTCGACTGGGAAACGTGTCTCTCCCTTCAACCCATATGCAGCATATGTGATACAGTCATACTGGCGTAAAATCCTTGTTCCACTGACAGCCCTTCTGATTATAGATACATTTCTGGTATTCTGCTCCCAGAGTCTGAGTGCCAGATAATCAGGCCATGACTGAGCCGTAATGGAATCACCATAGCATATGAAGGCATGATTTTCTTCCTGAGTAAATACATCGATTGTATTAAGAAAATAAAACCAATTTGTATTCCTTGTGTAATCATCCGGAAGCTCATCTGCAAGCGCATAATCTCCGTAGGCATAATAACCCTTGGAAAGAGGTCCTGTTATGAGAACTCCGGCATTCATCTGGGTTACCTCTCCCAGATATATACTGATGTTTATATCTGTGCCAGCTTTGACATCAAACGAGATTTCATCGCTTGTGACCTCTCTGCCCGGTTGGATTGTGACAGATGGTTCTCCATCAAATGTAACCGGTGTCTTTTCTGCATAACACTTAGTTAATGTAACCGGCTCTGTGCCTGTCAGATTTGAGAAACGAAACCTGAGTTTGTTTCCGTTAAATACCATGCGGATTGGGTATCTTAAGGTTATATCTTTTGCGTACATCGCTGCTTTCTGGTCTGTGATTGATGTGGCGTTGCCCCAGCAGGCAACCCATTTGGTATATTTGTTGTCTGGCATATGAACCTCCGTGACTAATTTGTGTATTGTTTTTTAGCGTATAACCCTAACTACAAGCTCGAATCCGCAGCTTCGCTGCTTCTCCGCCCCACGCAACTATGATTCTCGCTTTTCGTTAGGTCTTTTTCTGTTTTGTTTTTATCGTATAACCCTAACTCTAAGCTTGAATCCGCAGCTTCGCTGCTTCCCCGCTGCTTACGCAGCTATGATTCTCGCTTTTCGTTAGGCCGTCCGATTTCGCCATGCCCCATTGCAAGCCAGCTTGCATGGTGCATGGCTCATCGTACTTCTGTTATACGATAAAAAAGAACACTGACCAAGTCAGTGTTCCTTCGGGTTGGGCTGTATTAATTTACAGTGAGCAGTCCGTACGGGAATCGAACCCGTGTTTCCGCCGTGAGAGGGCGGCGTCTTAACCGCTTGACCAACGAACCGTGTATTATAATATCAAAGACATATCGGTTCGTCAAGCCCTTTTTTAAAATTTTTCAAACTTTTTGCAACTTTTTTTAATTTTTGAATTTTTTATACAATTAATCATAATGTTGGCTTAACAAATGCCAGGGACAGATTAATGATGGGTTTCTTTTCCGAAGCATAAACTAGAAATAGTAGAGGTATACGTCCTCCAGATTGGCCTCCACCTCACGCTCTCCATATCTGCCATCATAATCATCACACACAATCTTTATGCTGTAACCATCCATGGTATGCTGTATGTTGCTTATAGTGTAATTCTGCTGCACAGTGTCAAGCACTGATTGGGATACGTCAAAGCAGTGCACCTTTGGTCTTACCTTATTTATGAGATTGTATGGTGTGTCTTTTTCAATAATCACACCATCCTTCATCAGCAGGATTTCATTTGCTATGGCTTCTATGTCTGATACAATATGGGTTGCGATTATGATTATACGGTTTTCTGCCAGCTTGCTGATACTGTTGCGGATGTTGATTCTCTCCTGTGGGTCTACTCCCGCTGTTGGCTCGTCCAGTATCAGTATTGGCGGATCATTGAGCAGAGCCTGCGCCAGAAGCACACGCTGCCTCATACCGCCGGACAAGCTTCCTACCTTTTTGTGACAGTAGTAATCCATGTTAAACATATCTATAAGCTCCTCGGCTCTGGCTTTGGCTTCTTTAGTCTTTAACCCCTTGAGCCGGGCTATATACATAAGGAAGGCTTTCACTGTGAATTCTTCATAGTAGCCCTGATCCTGCGGCATATATCCCACATAGTTTAAGTATTCACCCTTCATGGCAAGAATGTCTGTGCCGTCCAGCAGTATCTCTCCACTGTCTCTTTTTATATTATCTGTCAGAAGGTTGATTAAGGTGCTTTTTCCTGCTCCGTTAGGTCCCAGCAGACCATATATTCCCTCCCTCAGCTCAAAGGACGCATCCTTAAGTGCCCTGACTTTTCCATATGTTTTTGACACATTTTTAATCACTAATTTCATAACTCACCATCCACCTTCTCTGCTCCAATATAATCGCCCCAAGAGTCAATACAATACAAGGTATGACTGCATACTGATATCCGACTGTCTTTATGAGAATATACAATGCAGCTCCCAACACCACAGTAACTATCGAGGCAAGCTTTGAATCCACCCTCATGTTGATAAGAACTACTCCATCTGCCCAGCAGATAACTGTAAGCATTTTTATCAGATAATATAATATCAGATAAGTTCGCATACTGATTGGCACGGAAACCGCTGCTAGTTCAGGATAGCTCTGCACCGGTGCGCCTAAGCCTTCAAATTTGTAGGTTGCCCAGACTGCTGCCAGCCTAAGATAAATCATAACTCCATATATCAGGGCACTGAAGATTCCAGCCACCAGCAGCTTGTTTTTAAGCATCCGTTTTCTTCCTATATATGTTGTGTGCAGTATTTTGCCCATATCCGTCTTTTTCTCTGCGCTGACACAGGCACCACTTATCAATGATATACTCAAAAGCAGGAGCAGCATGTTTATAATTTTCTCATCTTCCAGCAAATTGCTGTACTCATAATAATTTACATACCAGGCATCTATCCCCTTATAGTCCCTGACACTTTGCACATACTGGGTCTGTTCCATAAGCTTATCAAGCAGATTGCGCCTGTACTCCAGACTGCTGTGCAGCATCTCTGATGTAGCAGCATCCTGGGCAGATGCCTTACCCTCATCATAAAGCTCCAGTACCTGCATATGTCTGGCATCCTCTTCATCCACCAGAGCCTGCAGCTCTGCAAGTCCCTCCTCTGACCTCTCGGAAGGTGCTCCTCCATATTCGTGAATGAAATCGTTATAGCCCTCCTGAAAGCCCATAAATTTCACATCAGGAATTGGATTTATATATATGAGTGCAATTATTATGCCGGCAACCACAAGTATTCCCTTTTGTGATACCATGAGCTTGTAGAATTCAGCCATCATGACTGACAGCTTCTCCTGCAATCCACTTCTCGCACCAGAATACCAGACTGTCACCTTTTGAACCACTCTGCCAGAACCAAGTCTGCGGCTTGCAATCGGATATCTGAAATGTGCCACCAGTATCGCCACACATCCAGCCAGTATAAGCAGAACCAGCTCTAATATCAGATTAACAAACATCTTATCCACCGGGCTTGACGCAATATTGAGGTTTTTGTACTCAGACCAGAGTCTTGCATCCATACAATTATAAAATATATTGCAGTAATGCAGATTTTCCGCCCCCTGCCCTGTCTTAATCCATGTGTACAGCCCATATTCTACCAGACCGAATATCAGCACTCCACCCATTGCAGCCATAAAATTGTCTATAATCCAGAAAAAGCTCCAGACAATTAGTGCCGCCAGAAAACAGCTAAGCACAGAATACAAGTACTTCACTATACAGAACTGACCGATTGTCAAACTATATGTCAGCATGAAATACTTCTGAACCGACTGAACTGGCTGCGACAAGTCGCTTATTATGTTTCCACCATATTTGACATTTGCAGTCACAAGAAGGGACAGCTTGACCACAAGTATAAAAAATGCTGTGGCAAAAAACATAGCTCCAATCCGTCTGGCAGCTAGTCTGCCTCTGCCTTTACTACAGGTATGAAGCACACACTGGAGAGCTTTCTTTCTCTCATCAAGACAGGCAAGTGCTATAAATACCCCACCTATGAATATGGCTATATCAGCCTCATCAAAACGAAAGTAGTTCTCCAATGCCAGTCCACTCAGCTTAGTGACATTGATGTCTGCAATCTTTGAGAAATCATTCTTAGTCTTTTCGATATTTCTTTCCGAAAAAGAATCCTCAACATTAAAAATTGAAAAGGAATTCAAATTGTCAGAAGCATTTAGGATTTCTTCGATTTCTGAACTGTAATTAGTCACATATTCCTCGTCATAATTGCCAAGTGCGGGATTTTGCCTGACAAAAAGAACCATGGTACATATGTAAATTGCCAAAAGAAGCAGAAGTATTTTCTTCTTAGTTAATAACTTGTAGATTTCCATAGATAATATCCCTTTTCCCCTCTATTTTCCCCCTGTTTTATATACACAATCATAAGATAATTGTATATCCAATTCAATCTGTTATGCACCAAAAGACATATTTTGGGCATTTTTGATAATTTCATCTAATATCAATCTAGCATATACCATATTTACAGACAAGGGACAGAATTGTCAAAATTGTTGACAATTCTGTCCCTTACATTTTCTGGTTAGGCTTTGCTTGTGTATTTAGCCCGTTCACTTTCTGGAATCTTGAGAACATCCATAGCCTGCTCCATGCTCATGTTTAAGGATTCCATTATTTTGCGTATATCTTCGTACTGAGCTTCCATTTTGCCATATTCCTTTACTTCATCCCAAAACGTACACATTTTCTGTTCCCCCACTTTCTTCTTATTAACCTTTAGATTAGTTGTTGCTACGATCACGTCAATTACTTTTTCATCTATAAGTCTGTCTGATTCGTATTGTCTTAGTTCTTCAATCTTTTGATTCATTGTCTTCTCAGTATTGTACACTATAGACATTACTGTGAATAAATCTACATTATACTGATTATGAAACAGTAAATCATTATCCTTCATCTGTATTATATTTATCGGATAGTTTCCGACAAAATGCTTAATTCTATCAGGAATTACCAACATATCATACAGACTCCTCGGTCCATCCCAGTCTTTTTCTCCATAATACAACACAAGTGTTATCACTGGCAAGAATTTATCTGTTTTCCTTATACCTGATATAAACTCATCATCCTTTAGGCTAATTCCATTAGTTTTATAATAGTTCTTCCTGTCATTATACTGTTTATTATAGGAATAATGATCATATCCCATAACCCGTATCGGCATGGCATAGTGTATACCCTCCTTGTGATAATCAAATTAATAGTTCCATATTCAGTTGTGGTTTTGTAAATAAGCATGAATTTCGATTCTAATAATTTGTAATAAATTGATTTAGATTTGTGTGCCAAGGCACCTGATATGAAAATATGCTTTGAAGTGAGTTTATCACTTCAAAGCATATTTAACAAGTAATATATTATATAGTTTATTCAAGTTTATTCAAATACAAAAGTGTTCCTATCCCACTGGTCAGGGTCATCCTGTACGTTATTGACGAACGTATACTCCATCCGCCCATCCTCATTCATGGCGCCTGTAATCAACCGGCTATCACTTACATACTTTAACTCACGGCACTCATCCTGTCCTATATGATAAATTTCATTTCCGTTTTCATCATATACACGCAGCCCCTCCATGCTCATAGTGATGTATTTATCCGCAGTTTTATATATATTGTAGCAGGCATCCTTTGTACTCACTGCCAAGTTTTCAGTTCCATCTTTAAGCGAATACTCATATATTCCCTCACCCACAACCTCATAATACAGCTTATCATCTCTGATTACATAGACATTGATGATGTCATCCTTCACATCAACAACCTCATTTTTCTCAGTATCATAGGCATATAAGGTACTTGTTATGTCACTGTAATCCTCATTATATTTTCCCTTTTGGAAAAATACATATCTGCCATATGGCTCCAATCTGTATACATCATTCTGCTCATCTATACTGACTATCGTTTCCTCTGATTTGGAACTGCCATCAAGCTTTTTCCTGAAAAGAGAAGAATTCTGCCCATTATCTATACTATAATATACATAACCCCTGTGTATGCAAAACTTAAATGAATTATACTCCGCAAAAGTAGCTCCTCCGTCCTTACTTGTGCTTATCTCTGCATCAAATAGGTCTATCACCTTTCCTCTCTCAGACCCATCACACGCCACCTTGTATATACATGCTTTTTTATCATCCAATCCACCTATGTATATTGCATTATCATATTTCTGAATGAGTGATGTGTCATAAAGCTCACCATTCCCCACCATCACGCCTGGCAGAAAAGCATTACAGCTCTCATCACTGTGTGAACACTCAGGCTTATTGCATACCTTAGTATATTTTTTAGCATCATAATCGTAGTAATATAAGAAGTCTCCTGTATCCAGCCCTTGTGCAATATAAGCTCCATCATCTACGGAACATACGTTACTGGGTGCGTCCATCCAGGCTTCTGCATCCTTTTCATCCACGCTTACTAAGTCTGCACAGTTTATCCCTGCTTCGCCGATATCTGCCTTGTCTGATGTGCTGCCACAGCCCCACATGGATAATAAAAGTGTTGCTGTCATTGTAGCTGATATGATTTTTCTTAGATTCCCCATAATTATCTCCTTAACTTCCCCTGTTTTATATACACAATCATAAGATAATTGTATATCCAATTCAATCCATTATGCACCAAAAGACATATTTTGGTCATTTTGGGTGATTTCACCTAATATCAATCTAGCAGATTCCATATTTACAGACAAGGGACAGAATTGTCAAATTTTTCATTGACAGTTCTGTCCCTTGAAATACAACATCACCTAATTAATCAGCTTTTCTAATTTTTCTCTATAAATTTTTTCATAAAAATAACGTTTTACATAATGACTTAGAATAATACACTTTTTAAACACTCTACACTTTTCATCCTTGCTGGTTTCCTTACCCTCTTTTTTCTTTCTTACATTTTCATTCCACCATATATCATACAGTTTATAATGAATATCACATAATCTTCTGCAGCTCAGACTAGCCCTGATTGCTTTTCTATCTATCTTCTGAGCAAATTCATGCTCTCCCATGTTTCCCAATTCTTCGACAGCTCCCTCTGTCACAAATTCATACATAGAAATAACCTCTGAAACACCTTTATCCTCAATATACTTTTCATAAAAATTCAACAAGAATCTAATAGTTTCTCTTTTTTCTTTTTCCTCCATCCATTTCCAGCCATTACGAATACATATTGCTTCTCTTTCCGTGAGATATACATTCTCATGTTTCAGGAGATTTTCTATAGGCAAAGTACATCTCAAAACTTCTTTTTCTCTTTCTACAAATTCTTTCTTGCTTATTCTTCCTTGATTCAAATCCAATAACGCCTGTCTTTCCATGAAAAATTGCTTATTTTGAGGAATGTCAATAGAAGCCTTTAATTTCAATTTTTGTAATTGCTTATTAGCCATTACAAAATCTCGATTATTCATACATTCAATCAATTTATCTGCATATTTAATAACGTCACGGTCATTTGTAATAAGTCTCCCCCACTGCATCAGCCCAGATAGTCCCAGCCTGTTTAATATTTTCCTGACCGTTTCCATCTGCATATCTGTCTGTCCTTTTTCCGCTCTCCTCAGAGATTTTACAGAACAAATTCCTTCACAGAGT
>URLU01000008.1 GCA_900548765.1 uncultured Lachnobacterium sp. | reverse complement strand
TGGCAAGCTTAAAAAATTCTGTGACAAATTCCATCTGAAGCAGGGACTCGCCGCCACTTACTGTAATGCCGCCGTCCTTGCCCCAGTAGTTCTTGTATCTATACACTTTCTTGAATAAGTCCTCCGGTGTCCACTCTTCACCAGCACCACAGGTCCAGGTCTCCGGATTGTGGCAGTATTTGCAGCGCATGTTGCAGCCCTGCAGGAATATGCAGTAGCGGACGCCGGGACCATCTACCAGGGCGAAGGATTCGAAGGTGTGGATTCTGCCTTTTATATTTGCCATTGTTTTTCTCCTTAATAAATTTATGTCGAAGGTGTGACTGGGATATCAACATAAGTGTATCGATAATTGGGGGCGAGTTACGGATATAAGATTTTCTAGATGTTCTGATTTTGGTTTTTTAGCTTGACGCAACCGCTCGACATTCGCCATCCATGGCTCAGGTCTCACTCTCGGCAACGTCCTGTTGCCGAGCTGCTGGATAGCATACAGAACATTAAGAAAATCTAACATCCTCCACAAGCCCCCAATTATCGATACACTTATGTTGATATCCCCATCTACGTTTGCGCAAATATCCTTGCGGATTGTTTGCGGTTATTGTTTCTACATTATAATAAGCAATTCATGTCTAATTATGCAAGTAATAAAGGGCATATATTTTCCTGAGAAACTATACACCCTCTACTATATTATATGAACAAAGCTATATTCAAAATCCGCCTTCATTTTGTGATGACTGATTTTGTTTTTATGAGTATGCAGGAGAAACTGCTATGAGCAGGCTCTCTGTATTATAGGATACTACATTCTTGCGTGGCAGGTTCTTGATATTACGTCTAACTGCTGCTCTCTTGTTAAGTCGATGAACTTAACTGCATATCCTGATACACGGATTGTGAAGTTTGCGTACTCTTCTTTCTCTGGATGCTCCATTGCATCCTTGAGTTTTTCAATTCCGAATACGTTTACATTGAGGTGATGTGCGCCCTGGTCAAAGTATCCGTCCATTGCCTGTACGAGGTTCTTGACCTGCTCTTCCTCTGAATGTCCAAGCGCATCCGGGTTGATTGTCTGTGTATTTGAAATTCCATCCAGTGCCCACTCATATGGTATCTTGGCTACTGAGTTAAGTGATGCAAGAAGTCCGTTCTGCTCTGCGCCGTAGGCTGGGTTTGCTCCTGGTGACAGTGGCTCACCTGCCTTACGTCCGTCTGGCATTGCTCCTGTTGCCTTACCATATACTACATTTGATGTAATTGTAAGGATTGATGTTGTAGGCTCTGAACGACGGTATGTGTGGTGCTTTTTAAGCTTCTCTAAGAAGGTTCTTAAAAGCCATACGCCGATTTCATCTGCTCTGTCATCATCATTTCCGTAGCGTGGGAAATCTCCCTCTGTTTCGTAATCTACTACTAATCCGTTCTCGTCACGGACTGTCTTTACCTTTGCATATTTAATAGCTGAAATCGAATCGATAACATGTGAGAATCCTGCGATTCCTGTTGCAAATGTTCTGCGGACATCTGTATCGATAAGTGCCATCTGGGCTGCTTCGTAGTAGTACTTGTCATGCATGTACTGGATTGCATTTAATGTATTTACATATACATCTGCAAGCCAATCCATCATTGCGTCATATTTATCCATTACCTCGTCATAGTCCAGGTACTCAGATGTAATTGGCTGGTATTTTGGTCCAACCTGAACCTTGTTTTTCTCATCAACACCACCATTGATTGCATAAAGGAGACACTTTGCAAGGTTTGCTCTTGCTCCAAAGAACTGCATCTCTTTACCTGTCTGTGTTGCTGATACACAACAGCAGATTGCGTAATCGTCACCCCATACCGGCTTCATTACATCATCATTTTCGTACTGGATAGAAGATGTTGTGATTGAGATATATGCTGCATATCTCTTGAAGTTGTCTGGCAGCTTTGATGAATACAATACTGTGATGTTTGGCTCTGGTGAAGGTCCCATGTTCTCAAGTGTATGAAGTACACGATAGTCTGTCTTTGTAACCATTGAGCGTCCATCTACGCCGATTCCTGCAAGGTCGATTGTTGCCCATACAGGGTCTCCTGAGAATAACTGGTTGTAAGACTCACAACGTGCGAACTTAACCATTCTGAACTTAAGAACCATGTGGTCGATAAGCTCCTGTGCCTCTGTCTCTGTAAGTATTCCTTTTTCAATGTCTCTCTCAATATAAATATCAAGGAATGTACATACACGTCCGATTGACATCGCTGCACCATTCTGTGTCTTGATTGCTGCAAGATATCCGAAGTATGTCCACTGAACTGCCTCTTTTGCATTCTTAGCTGGCTCTGAAATATCGAAGCCGTATAATGCAGCCATCTCCTTCATTCCCTTAAGAGCATTAATCTGCTCTGCAAGCTCTTCTCTCTGACGAATAACCTCACCCTTCATTGAGCCTGAACCGCAGACTGACTTATCTTCCTCTTTCCATGCAATAAGCTGGTCGATTCCATAAAGGGCTACTCTACGGTAATCACCGACGATACGTCCTCGTCCGTATGTGTCTGGAAGTCCTGTGATAATTTTATTTTTACGAACAGCTCTCATCTCAGGTGTGTATACATCAAATACTGCCTGATTGTGAGTCTTGTGATACTCTGTAAAGATTCTGTGAAGCTGTGGGTTTGGTGTGTAGCCATACTCTGTAAGAGCCTTCTCCGCCATCTGGATTCCACCATAAGGCATGAATGCTCTCTTGAGTGGCTTGTCAGTCTGAATACCAACTACCTGCTCAAGGTCTTTTAATGACTCATCAATATATCCTGGTCCGTGTGATGTAAGTGATGATACGATGTCTGTATCCATGTCTAACACTCCACCCTTGGCACGCTCTTCCTTCTGAAGCTTCTGCAAAGCATCCCAGAGCTTATCTGTTGCCTCTGTTGATCCTGCCAGGAACTTCTCATCTCCATCATATGGCTTGTAATTGTTCTGGATGAAGTCCCGAACATTAAGCTCCTCTTTCCAGAGTCTTCCTTCAAAGCCTTCCCACTGTGTCTTTTCTAACATTGTGATATCCTCCTAAAAAATACTCAGTTAGAACTGATTTATATAAATTGAATTGTTACCGCAAATCATATCTGACTAATTCTGCGAAATTCGCCGCTGATTAGTTTTGTATAACCGTAGTTAGTATATACTTACCGCTATTTTTTTGTCAATACTTTTTAATGTACCTTTTACAATACAAAAAATTATACTCACTGCTTAATTTACAATCTAACAGATGGCATACGCTAAAGCTACTGTAAATTGCTGGGAACACCAGCCGAATCTGCCACCAACCGAATCTACCACTGGCAGATTCTCTGGATGCATGGCAACCGGCAGCTTGTATTGCATACTTTGATATAAAAAGAGCCCACTATCTGGGTAATCTGCCCAGACGGTCGGCTCTCTTTTGTTATATTTCATGTGGTTATCCACTTATCCGTCAGTTATATAACACGTACATAGTAAATGACTTTTGTGATTTGTGCAATAGGGTTTTGGTACTAATTTAGTGAATATCTACATAGCCTTCACTGGAACCCAGACGCAGACTGTACTTTTCGTTTTCAGAACGCAGTATAGTGTAGTCTGGATGCTCGCTATTTACATTCTCCACTGCCTGATTTATAAAATCGTCCACTTTATCCGCATCATTTATCAGGCTGGCTGCGCTTGGTGGAATCTTGTTTTGAATTTTGCCCTTTACAATGCGATTATTCTCAAAGCTGTAGGAAGTCATAAGCTCCGTGAGAAACATTACTAACTGGTATGCAAGTGCCACAAAAATTAACGCGCAGGCCAGAATAGGGACTGCCATATGTGTCGGTTAAAAGCCCTTGTTGTTTTTTCTGCTTCTCCTTCATTTTATCAATAATTATATTAAAAGTTAGTCTAAATCAAAAACAAATACTGATATTTTCTTATTTGCTGCAGGATTATAGTTTCCACTCTTGCTTTTTCCTCTTCCGTATAAATCGTAATTGGTGCAATAATATTTTCTACATCATGCCTGTCAAAGAGAAAATGCATCTGACTTCCATATAACATTTCTACTGCATCCAATGCATCATCAAAGTTCTGGCAGATTGTCTTAGCCTTCACATCTCCCATCATGTCAACAGGCTCATTCCCCAATGGATAGTCCATTGTTGTATCTGACATAAGTCCTGCTCCCTGGTCAAAAAATGGACAAAGCATTGCCTTCCCATCTCCATTCATAAGAACCGCAATATTATGCATATGTCTATCCTCATTTAGAAAAAATGCATCAATAGTCAGCAGCTTACTAATATAAATCCCAAAATCTTTTATGCCGGTCAGTTGCTCAACCTGCTCAACTAAAAAAAGTATTCGATTCTTTATATCCGGAATTCTCCAGACATCCTCCATAAAACTCCTGTTGTATCTGATTTTATATAACCTCTGAAGCGTCACTATCTGCCAGCCTTCTTGCAAAAAATTTCCACTCTTAGCCCCATGAAAAATCTGTCTTTTATACTTTATCTCTTCCAAATCATACACAACAAACTCATCCGTTTTCAGCGTGGATTTCATCAATAAATGAGAAATTACATATTCTGCAAGACCTTCATAACCAGTATAATCTGCTTTATACCAGATGCCATCTTTCTCCCACTTTAATTGATTTCCCTTTGAGGAATGTCTATCAAATAATTTAACATCATTTTCGAATAATTCAATCATAAATTACCTTTCTATCAAAATCCAAAAATCATCTTCCGCCATTCTCCCCTGAGTTTTTTGAATAATCATCATAGGGTCATAAAAAGGTATTCCAAGTGCTTCCAGTTGTATTTTCATCTTGTCTCTGGTTTCCGGAAAACATCTGGATTTCAAAAAATCTTCATAATCACTATAAGTAGGATTGCTGTTGGCACCAAATGCACAAAACATAATATTTCTTACATAATTTCTTATTCTGACCTTCTGATTCATTTCATCCACATCAATTAAGGTACATTTTTTATTTTTGTACATATACCATAATCTTAATGTATACTTTTTCTCTGGTATTTCTCTTTCTTCAAGCAGCTCCATATTATCGGATAACAAATCAATTAATGTAACAACTGGTCCTCTAATCTCTTTATCTTCTCTCTCCCACCTCTCAATGGTAGGTCGGGAAACTCCTATGAAACCGGCAAATTCCTTTTGAGTCATATCGAGTTCTTTTCTAAATTTTTTTAATTCCTCTACAGTAATATAATCTCGTATGTTGTATACTTTCATTTTATCACCTCAAGGTTATTAAACCATCAAATTGATGGTTTGTAAATAGATTTTACAATCATTTTGATGGTTTATTGGATATTTATCTTCCCGAAATTGTAACCTTTCCAACCTTAGCATATGGTATCACACCGGTTCCATCCATTACGGTCTCTTTTGAAAGCTCCTCAACGTTTAGCAGCATGTCACTTAAGTTAAAGCTTACCATAGTCTCCGATACAGCATTTACGATTTTGCCATTCTCAACGTAAAAGCTGTTTTTGACAGCTCCTGAAATCTCACCATTGGCAGAAGGGAAGCCGCATGAGACAGCGCCAATTATAAGACCTCTGTCTATACCTGAAATCATATCTTCCAGAGGAGTCTCTCCTCCCTCGATTACAATACTCATGCTTGAATTTTTAGCTCTTTCAACCCCACATTTGTTTGATACATATAGGCTTGCCATGTAGCTTTTCAGCACTCCGTTCTCTATGATATTATAGTCCTCTGCCCTGAAGCCGTCCTCTGTGATGACATCTGTCTTAACCAGTCTCTCATCCCATGGCTTTATTCCAATCGTCAGCTTGTCAGAGGCTACATTTTCCCCGATTTTGCCAAGCCACTTTGACTCTCCACTTAAGATTACATTATCTCCTGCAAAGGCACCAAAGCTATAGATTAACATCTGCTCAAAAGCTGCCGGTGTAAAAATGACAGACCCTTTCCATTTTCCTTCTACCACGCATGGAGATATGGATGCCTCTGCCTCCTCCAGGTTTTTGCGGATGCTGCCCTGCTCCATGAAAGGAATATCCAAATTGTCTATCATGACACCAGTTCCGAAAATACCAGAAGATTTCTCCCCATCATTTCCTGCGTACTCCAGTATAATCAAATAGCAGCCTGATGTAACTTCATCCTCGCTCCCATTGGTGTTGCGATAAATGTAATGCTTTTTCTCATACTTGAAAATCATCTGCATAAGCAGGATACGTGGATAATTCTTTGCAATATCATCAGACAGCTCCCTTGCCCTGAGCATCAGCTTGTCAATATCCGGCTCCTGCACACCCTGATGAAACTGGCCAGCCTCCATACCAGGTGCAATGTCGTAATTCTCATCCTCCACTCCCGAGTCTGCGGCTGTCAGAGCATCGTCTACTACCTTTTCCAAATCTGCCTTATCCAATTTATTGGTAGAAGTTTTTCCAATCTTATGATTATGAATTACATTTACCCTTACATCATTATCAAAAAGTGTACGAAACAGGGTAAACTCTCCATTTTCCATGGTAATCTCTCTTGTCTCCGTCTCTGTTACTGTATATTGGGCCTTTAGGCCCTCCTTTGTATCAATATATGCCTTTAAGCAGTCTGATGCTTCCCTTATATTTCCCATCTTATCTTCCTCCGATATTAATTTGACATTTGATTTCAGGTCCACCCATGGATACCGCCATAGCCTGTTTCTTTCCGCAAGTTCCTACAGTTGTCCACTTCACCTGATCCGCCACCATGTCACAGGTCTTTAACATATCAAAGGCAACTCCAGAGACAGTTGTATCAAGGATTGCCCTGCCAAGCCTGCCCTTCTTGATTTCATAGCCCATATTAATTCCAAATGTAAATTCACCCGTCAAATCTGCCTGTCCGTTTCCTGTAGAAAGCAGATAGTAGCCATCATCCACAGAGGCAATCATATCCTCAAGCTTATCATTTCCAGCCAGGACAAGAGTATTTCTCATACGAATCAATGGCTCGTCTGAAAACTCCCTTCCTCTTGCGTTTCCAGTTGCTGCCACACCGAAATGGTCGGCAGTCTCACGGTTGTGCATATAGCCCTTTAAAATACCCTTTTCCACCAGAACGGCATCCTTCGCTTCAACACCCTCGTCATCCAGATATACAGGAAGAGGTGCCATCTGTCCATCCACCTGGCTTGCATAGTCAATAATTGTTATTTTATCTGAGGCAACCTTCTTTTCCAGATTAGAGGCTGCTACAGATCCTCCAAGCACCAGGTCTGCTTCCACAGTATGTCCGATTGCTTCATGAGCTATCATGCCAGCCACATCAGAGCCAAGTACAACTGTTTTGTTTCCGGCCTCTGCATAGACACCCCTGGTCTTATCGCAGAGGTGATTATAAAGCTTATCAAGCTTCTGCTTCAGGACTTCCATGCCACAGAAATTATCAAGGATATTGCCATATGAACCAAAGGACTCTGTAAGCATGAGAGGCTGCCCCTCCTCTGATTCCATTCCAAAAACAGTATATAATGCATAACGCGGATAACATACATGTCCATCACAGGCATCCGATGTCATAATGACTTTTTCCATAGTGTCTTCGCTATAAATCACGCTTCTGGATTTCAGATTTGGATAGGTTTTCACAATATAGGCATCTACTTCCTTGCATATGTCCAGAATCTGTATCTGCTCCAAATCCAGAATACAGCTTTGCGGAAGAATCATTCCACCATGACAGGCAGAAAGCGGATTCTTCTTTTTTGTGGTGTACTTATCCAGATAATTAGCGTTTTCCACGGCAGACTTTAAGACTTTCTCCGCCGCCTGAACAGAGTATTCTGCCATAGAGGCAAAGCCTCTTACTCCATTCTTATATACGTTTGCGCACACTCCCTTAGTCTGGGAACGGCTGTTTTCCACAATACTTCCATTTTGGATAATAATTCTACGATAACGATTCTCTTGTCCGCGCAGGATAGACTGCATTCCATCCTCAAATAGCTCCTTTTTACCAGCAAATATTTCCTCTAACATATTCTCCCTCCATTTGTTTGTTTTTCTCACAAGAGTCAGTCTAAACTAAAAACCTCTTGAAGTAAATGGTTTTACTCCAAGAGGTTAACTATCTATTCTATGAGGTAAAAAACTACATATAAAAAAGGAGAAGCGACATTGCCGTAGCAAATGTTCATTCTCCTTTTTATGATTGATTTTTCTGTTGCCTGCCAACCGCAACATTCGTTGCACATATTTCAGATTTTTAAGGTGTCAATCCACCCAACATAGCACGCTATGTTTCTTCTTTTTACAGCTTAAAGCGGTAGCCTACCCCCCATATAGTTTCAATATACTGAGGCTTCGCCGTATTCATCTCAATCTTCTCACGAATCTTCTTAATATGCACTGTAACAGTCGCAATATCACCAATTGATTCCATATCCCAAATCTCACGGAAGAGCTCTTCCTTGGTGAATACATGGTTAGGGTTCTCAGCCAGGAATGTAAGTAAATCAAATTCCTTGGTAGTAAACTGCTTCTCTTCTCCGTTTACCCAGACACGTCTGGCTGTCTTGTCAATCTTGATGCCACGTATCTCTACGATGTCGCCCTCTGGCACATTTGTACCAATCAGTCTCTCATATCTGGCAAGGTGGGCCTTTACTCTGGCAACCAGCTCACTTGGTGAGAATGGCTTGGTGATATAATCATCTGCCCCAAGTCCCAGTCCTCTGATTTTGTCGATGTCATCCTTTTTTGCTGATACCATGAGAATAGGTGTGTTCTTTTTCTCCCTGATTTCCTTACAGATTTCAAATCCATCAATTCCCGGCAGCATAAGATCAAGAATAAACAAGTCAAAGTCCTCTGCAAGAGCTCTTGCAAGTCCATTGGTTCCATCATTCTCTATCTCTACCTCAAATCCGCTCAATTCCAGATAGTCCTTTTCAAGGTCTGCAATTGCCACCTCATCCTCTACTATTAAAATTCTACTCATTTTTTACCTCCTGATATTTTCGAATTACAAAATACATCACTGTGCCAGTGCCTTCCTTGCTGGTAGCCCAGATTTTACCTCCATGGTCTTCTATTATCTTCTTTACGATTGATAATCCGATTCCGCTTCCTCCGGTTGCTGAGTTTCTGGATGCATCCGCCCTGTAGAATCTGTCGAAAATGTATGGTAAATCCTTCTGCGCTATGCCTCTTCCGTTATCCTCTATCTCAACCTGTATAAAGTCACCCACGTCCTTGAGCCTTATATTTATAAAGCCATTGGACTTATCCATATACTTTACAGAATTTCCAACTATGTTATTTATAACCCTTCTGAGCTGCTCTGTGTCAGCAATGATAATGGTGTCCTCGTCCACATAGTTGTAATATGCCAGCCCGATATTTTTTTCTTCCAAATCAAGTCCGATATCCTCGACACAATCCTGGAAATAATTATTGATATTAATCTTTTGAAAATTATAGGGTATCTTGTTGGTATCAATCTTTGAATACAGGGTCAGCTCATTGATAAGCATGTCCATCTCGTTAGCCTTATTGTATATGGTTCTGATGTACTTGTCACGCTTTTCAGGAGTATTTGCCACACCATCCAGCAAGCCTTCCGAATATCCCTTCACCGCAGTGATTGGAGTCTTTAGGTCATGGGCTATATTGCTTATGAGCGCCCTGCTTTCAGTCTCGTTGTTGAGCTTCTCCTCCGCGCTGTCCTTGAGCCTCTTCCTCATTTCCTCAAAGGATATACACAACTCACCAATCTCATCATCACCATTAGATTCTATGGCAAAATCCAGATTTCCTTCCTTTATGCTTTCAGCAGCTTCCCTCAGCTTCTTGATAGGCGTTATCATGCTTCTGTACACCCAGACTATAAGCACACAGGCTGTCAGAATTAAAATAAGGAATATAGCAACCAGGGCATCCACTACAAGCTTTTTAAGCTCCGGCACCAGATTAACCGTAGAGGTAATGATATACAGTGAATTACATCTTCCATCGCACTTAAAATCAAGCTGCTTAATCAGTATCTCCTGGTCTCCATCCAGATAGGTGCTGATATTTGAATTTACATCAGTCTCACCATACCTTGGCAGGGATTCTATCAGCCTGTCTGTATCAGTACCGCCGTTGTATATGATTTCGTCCTCCTCATTTCTGACGATTATATAGGAAAATTTATCCTCCAGCTGCTCATTGAGCTTGTCAAGATAGCTCTCATCCAGAAGCTTTGCAGGGGTTACAAGGGCAATTCTCTGGGCACTTTCAAAGTCACTCTCAGTCATCCTATTCAAGAGCTGGATTGAATTGGTCAGGGAATAGGCTCCCGCATCATGTATGCCATAAGCCTTCTCTATCGCCTTCACCTGAATAGTCTGAAATCCAAAAACTACCACACAGGACAGCACAATAGGCACAAACAATATTATACAAAACGATATGACTAATTTGGTCTTAATCTTCATAAAATGCCTTCCCTTTCTTGCATGCATTGACGTAAAAAAGCCATAGAACCGCCGAAGCAATTCTATGGCTATTATATCACGTTTTGTATATTCCTTTGTTTATTAACAGAGAAATTATTATAAACTTTTTATAAAAAGGCTTATAAATACTTCTTTAATACGTCAGCCTTGTCTGTGTGCTCCCATGGAAGGTCGATGTCTGTACGTCCAAAGTGTCCGTATGCTGCTGTTCCTCTGTAGATAGGTCTGCGAAGGTCTAACATCTTGATGATTCCTGCTGGACGGAGGTCAAAGTTCTCTCTTACGATTTCAACCAGCTTCTCATCAGAAAGCTTTCCTGTACCAAATGTATCAACCATAATTGATGTAGGCTGGGCAACACCAATAGCATATGATAACTGAATCTCACACTTGTCAGCAAGTCCTGCCGCAACGATATTCTTTGCTACATAACGAGCTGCATATGCTGCTGAACGGTCTACCTTTGTGCAGTCCTTTCCTGAGAAAGCTCCGCCACCGTGACGGGCCATTCCACCATATGTATCTACGATAATCTTACGTCCTGTAAGACCTGCATCTCCGTGTGGTCCACCGATTACGAAACGTCCTGTTGGGTTGATAAAGAACTTTGTCTCCGCATCAACAAGCTCTGCCGGAAGAACTGGGTCAAATACGTACTTTTTGATATCTGCATGAATCTGCTCCTGTGTCACATCCTCATCATGCTGTGTTGAAAGTACAACTGCCTCAAGTCTCATTGGCCTGCCGTTCTCATCATACTCTACAGATACCTGTGTCTTTCCATCTGGACGAAGGTACTTAAGAGTGCCGTTCTTACGGACCTCTGTAAGCTTTAATGCAAGCTTGTGGGCAAGTGCGATAGGATATGGCATAAGTTCCTCTGTCTCGTTTGAAGCATAACCAAACATCATACCCTGGTCTCCAGCTCCTGTATCGAGGTCATCTGTAAGTGAGCCTTCCTTAGCCTCAAGTGCCTTGTCAACTCCCATGGCTATATCCGCAGACTGCTGGTCAAGTGCTACCATAACTGCACATGAGTTTCCATCAAGTCCCTTCTTTCCATCATCATATCCGATTTCAAGAACTGTCTTACGCACGATTGAAGGAATATCAAGCTGTGCCTTTGTTGTTATCTCTCCTGTTACAAGTACAAATCCTGTACAGCTTGCTGTCTCGCAGGCTACACGGCTCATTGGATCCTGCTCCATGCATGCATCAAGTATAGCATCTGATACTGCGTCACACATTTTGTCAGGATGTCCCTCTGTTACTGACTCTGATGTAAATAATAATTTTTCCATCTTTTGTCTCCTCTCATCAATTAAAAATAAAATATTTTTTGCATAAAAAAAACCGCTTAAATAAGCGGATTTAAATAGGTACTTCAAATCCTCTTATTGTTCGAGTACACTCGCTCAGGTTGGCACCTTCCATTAACGGGGTTGCCGTGACTTCACAGATCCTTTGTATCTCCATCACTCTGAATAAGAGAAAATCAAATATTATCTTTTCAACATAGGGATAATACTCCCTTTTGTTGTAAATGTCAAGCACCATTTATTGACTTTATCCGCACAAAACTTTATACTAAGTACTATAGATATATTCACGGAGGAATATATATGCGAACACTAACAACTTCTAACCTTGAACCCGGCATGATTGCCGCTGAACCTGTGGTTACTCCCCTTGGTCAGCTTCTGGCTCCTGCCGGCACAGAATTTACCAGACAGCTTATCAACCGCATGAAGCTATACAAGGTGGAGTCTGCAATTGTATTAGGTGAAGGTCCTCGGGACACGGACGTAGAGGCAGCGCCTAAGCCGGCAGCTCGTGTTAAGACTCATGCCGAGAAAAGCAAGACCCATTCACAAAAAGTTGCAGCATCTGACGAGTTTAGGGATTTCCAGATGCAGTATTTTGATGCAATTGATTATTTGAGAAATGTATTCACCTCAGCAACAACTGCCCACTATACCATTGATGTTGATGCTCTGGTTAACAGTGTCTCAGATTTGTTCAGATCCAGAAATACTATCGTTGAGCTTTTTGATATGCTTTTTAATATGCGAATTATCTCAGATAGTGTATATTCTCACTGCCTTAATGTAGGACTTATATCCAGAATGATTGGCAGATGGTTAAAGCTGAACAAGCATGATTTGAATATACTGACTGCTGCTGGATTACTGCACGACATAGGCAAAATCAAGATACCCGAAGAGGTACTCAACAAGCCTGGCAAACTGACTGATGAAGAATTTGCCATGATTCAGATGCACCCTAAGTATGGCTATGACATTCTTAAGAATCAGTCCATTGATCCACGAATTAAAAAGGCTGCCCTTATGCACCACGAAAGATCCGACGGCACAGGCTATCCATCCCACCTCACAGATGAATTTATTGATTCCTTTGCCATGATTGTAGGTATTGCAGATGTATATGATGCCATGACAGCAGCCCGTTCTTACAGGGCTCCGCTCTGCCCATTCCAGGTAATAGCCAACTTTGAGCATGATGGTTATCAGAAGTACAATACCAAGTACATCCTTACCTTCTTAAAGCAGATAGCCGCTGCCTACCAAAATAACCGTGTTATCTTAAATGATGGACGTGGCTGTAATATTATTCTCTTAAACCAGACAGCTTTATCAAAGCCTATGGTTCAGATGGATGATGGAACGATTATTGATTTGAATACAAACAGGGATTTGTACATAAAGTCAGTGATATAGTTATAAACCAACACATACAGAGAACCTGTCACTGGCAGCTTTTCTTGCATACTTTGGTATTATTAATGCCGCCGTGGATTTCCACGACGGCATATTTTTGTACTTAGCTATTCATGAAAACCTGATATTTACAGGCTTTCTTTTTTCTATGATACCTTGAGGATAAACTTCTGCAGTTCCTTCTCATCTGCAACCTTTTCAATCTTGGCGCCTATACCGGATAGCTTCTTTTCAAACTCCTCGTAGCCTCTCTCGATATAGTATATGTCATCAACCACTGTGATTCCATCTGCCACAAGTCCTGCGATTACAAGTGCTGCTCCAGCTCTTAAATCAGGAGCGTTAACTCTGGCTCCGGAATATTTTTTCACACCTGTTATGATTGCAATATTACTCTCTACCTTGATTGTAGCTCCCATTCTGGTGAGTTCATCCACATATTTGAATCTATTCTCAAAAATGCTCTCTGTAACTGTACTGGTTCCCTCTGCAATTCCAAGAAGTACTGCCATCTGAGGCTGCATATCAGTTGGGAAACCTGGGTATGGCAAAGTAGTAACCTGAGTATGATTCAACCTGCCATCTGAGATAACTCTTACAGCATCATCAAACTCTTCTACCTTACAGCCTACCTCTAACAGCTTTGCAGTTGTAGCCTCTAAATGCTTCGGAATAACATCCTTTACAAGTACATTTCCTCCTGCTGCTGCCACTGCAAACATAAATGTACCAGCCTCTATCTGATCAGGGATTACTGAATACTCAGTCTTGTGAAGCTTCTCAACACCCACAATTCTGATGACATCTGTTCCTGCCCCTCTGATATTGGCTCCCATGCTGTTTAAGAAGTTTGCCACATCTACTACATGTGGCTCCTTTGCAGCATTCTCAATAACGGTCTTGCCCTCTGCCATTGCAGCAGCCATCATGATATTGATTGTAGCACCTACCGATACCTTATCAAGATAAATATGTGTACCGCTTAACCTGTCAGCCTTTGCAACTACAAGACCATGCTCGATATCCACAGCAGCTCCCATAGACCTGAAGCCCTTGATGTGCAAATCAATTGGTCTGCTTCCGATGTCACAGCCACCTGGAAGCGCTACCTCTGCATGCTTATATTTACCGAGAAGTGCTCCTATCAGATAATAAGAAGCACGGATTTTTCTTATGAATTCGTTATCTACACTTACCTCACGGATGAAGGAGCCGTTAATTTTTACCTTGTGTGCATTGACGCGCTCAACCTTTGCCCCTATCTCCTGAATCGCCTGCAGTAAGACATTTATATCCCTTACATTTGGCAGATTATCTATTGTAACAGTTTCGTCAGTCATTATTGCTGCAGCAAGAATAGCAAGTGCTGCATTTTTGGCCCCACCAATTTTGACTTCTCCGTATAAAGGATTTCCACCTTTGATTACGTACTGTTCCATATCTCTTCTTCACCTCTAACATATACTATTCGCAAATCTATTATTTGTTATTCAGAAATTGCAAATTATCTATAAGTTTATCTACTGTCTGTTCAACGTTCAGACCCTCTTCCGGGATTTCCAGATCTGCATATTTTTCATAGAGTGGTGTCCGCTCCAAATAAAGGTCATAAAGAGTCTGACCCTCTTTTAATACTACACCTCTACCCTTGATGTCTGCAAGTCGTTTTTCTAAAGCCGTAAATGGCACATGTAGATATACCACTGTGCCTATTTCCTTTAAATGCGCCATTGCCTCTTTACCATATATTACGCTGCCGCCGGTGGCGATTATTGTGTTTTCTGCCTGAATAGAAGCATTGACACGATTTTCAACCTCTATAAATCCGTCGGTGCCTTTTTCTGCTATGATATCCTTTAGGAGCTTCCCCTCCGACTTCTGAATCAGAAGATCAGCATCCACAAACTGATAACCAAGTACCTTCGCAAGTATTACGCCGACAGTACTTTTGCCTACTCCCGGCATTCCAATCAAAACAATATTATTCTTCATAATTAGTTAGCTTCTGTGCTTTCCACTGCTTCTGTTGACTCTGTATCTGACTCAGTTGTCTGTGTAAAACGATTCTTAAAATCAATCTTTGTAAGCTTCTTCTCATTTACAGTCCAGCCATCAGACTCCTGCCAGCCCTCAAGAACTGAGTCGTATAAATCATCCTGACGCTTCTTGATAATTGACTCACGATTTGATTCTGTTGCATCCTCATCTGTGTCCTTGTCAATTCTCACAATATATAAGTCTGTATCTGTCTCTATAACAGCAGATGTCTCACCTTCCTTTAAAGAATCCAGGGCATCCTTGACATTAGAATCCAAAGTGTCATTGTCTGCTGCATATGTACCTGTTGTGACAGCGTCTGAGTATCCGTATGCCTCACATACATCCTCAAGTGCATCACCATCCTCAACCGCTGCTTCCACAGCATCTGCCATGTCCTTAAGCTGCGCTTTCTCCTCGTCTGTGTACTCAACAGTCGATTTTGTCTCTGAATCTGTGTGGCTGTCAGTCTTAATGTCCAACATAGTGTAGGCTCTCATATTAGCCTCTTCATCAGATACCTCTGTATCTGCATCAGCCTTTATGGCCTCAGTCATCTTCGCTTTGATTGTATAGAGAGTGAGCACCTCCTCAACGATATCCTGATCCGCCCCCATCTCGTCAAGAGCCTCGCTGGAATTTTCCTCCATAAAGCTCTTTGCTGCTTCCTCAATCGCTGATTTGTCCTCGTCTGTAATCTCTACATTGTAATCTGACATATGAGCCTTTAAGGTATACATCTCATGTATGCCCTCTACTACCTGAGTCTTAACAGTCTCCTGCATAGTCGAGCCACTGCCGTATAAGTCCTGGTTCCATACGTCCTCTCCAAAATATTGTGTATATAAATCATCCGTTACAGCCTGCTGATAACGACAGATGAAATTTACAACTCCAAGGGAAATCTCCTGCTCCCCAAGTGTTGCAACAGCTGCATTTTTATTTATTCCGCATCCAGTCAATACAGATGCTGTCATAACTCCAGCCAGTAAAATAGCTGTCAATCTTTTGAACTTCATATTTCCTCCTTGCGCAAAACACCGCTCGATAAATTATATTACTTTTTACCGCAAGTATCAAGTTTTTTCTACTTCCTGAGCCAACAATGTTTCCATTGCTGTGAGCAGATCTCCCAGCACTTCGAGAATATCCCTGTTCTTTTCCCTGGAATTACCACCCAGCCTGTATACGAAATATGGATTTTCTGCGTCCATTGTAAACTGCATAAATGGCGCAAAGCTGTCCACAAACCTTGGTATGGCAAGTGGGTCGATTTCCGCCTTTTCATACATTACAAGCTTTAATTCGCTGCCCTTTTGAGTGATTTCCTTTATGAAAAGCCCATGGGCTCTGCACTTAAGCCTTGCTATAAGCAGCAGATTCTGCACTGATTTTGGCGGGTCTCCGAAACGGTCTATAAGCTCCTCCAGCATCTCATCCGCTTCATCCGGATTGTCAATGCCTGCAATTCTCTTGTAGATATCAAGCTTCTGGAACTCGTTTGCAATATATGACGGCGGTATAAAAGCATCAATTCCTATGTCGATTGAGGTGTCAAACCTCTCAAGGGATTTGGTCTCGCCCTTCACATCCTTGACGGCTTCGTGGAGCATCTTGCAGTACAAATCATATCCTACTGCTGCCATATGGCCGCTCTGCTCTGCACCTAAAAGGTTTCCTGCCCCTCGGATTTCCAGGTCTCTCATGGCGATTTTAAAACCACTTCCAAGCTCCGAATACTCCTTGATTGCTGCAAGCCTCTTCTCTGCAATCTCCTTAAGCATTTTATTTCTTCTGTACATCAAAAATGCGTAGGCTGTCCTGTTGGAACGTCCCACTCGTCCTCTCAACTGGTAGAGCTGTGACAATCCCATATTGTCAGCATCCTGGATAATCATAGTGTTGACATTGGATATATCAAGTCCAGTCTCGATAATTGTCGTGGACACCAACACATCAATATCACCATTTATGAAGTCATACATGATTCGTTCAAGCTCTGTCTCCCTCATCTGTCCGTGGGCAAATGCCACGTTGGCGTCCGGCACCAGCTGCTGGATTTGGCCTGTCACCTCGTCTATATCCCTCACCTTATTATATACATAGTAGACCTGACCACCCCTGGCAAGCTCCCTGTTTATGGCTTCCCTCACCAGCTCGTCGTTGTATTCCATGACATAGGTCTGGATTGGCACCCTGTCCATAGGCGGCTCTTCCAGCACGCTCATGTCCCTGATTCCAATAAGGCTCATGTGGAGGGTTCTCGGAATAGGTGTGGCGGTCAAGGTAAGCACATCCACATTGGTCTTAAGCTGCTTTATTTTTTCCTTGTGGGCAACTCCAAATCTCTGCTCCTCATCTATGATAAGCAGTCCCAAATCCTTGAACTGCACATCCTTGGACAGGACTCTGTGGGTACCCACTATGATGTCCACCTGACCCTTTTTCAGGTTCTCCACAGTCTTTTTCTGCTCAGCACTGCTTCTGAAACGGCATAATAAATCAACCTTCACAGGAAAGTCCTTCATTCGCTGTGAAAAAGTATTGTATATCTGCTGCGCTAAAATTGTTGTAGGAACAAGATAAGCCACCTGTTTGTTTTCCTGCACCGCCTTAAATGCAGCCCTGATTGCAATTTCAGTCTTGCCATAGCCCACATCACCGCAGATAAGTCTGTCCATTATCTTGTGGCTCTCCATATCCTTCTTGGCAGCCTCTATGGCAAGCTCCTGGTCCTCTGTCTCCTCAAATGGAAACAGCTCCTCAAATTCCTTCTGCCAGACTGTATCAGGTCCGTATACATAACCATTTTCCTCTTCTCTTGCGGCATAGAGCTTAACCAGATCCTGAGCCACCTGCTGCACAGCCCCCCTCACCTTGGTCTTGGTCTTTGACCACTCCTGACCTCCCAGCTTGTTGAGCTTAGGCTTTCTGGACTCCTTGCCAGCGTACTTCTGGATAAGCTCAAGCTGTGTGGCAAGGATGTAAAGGTTGGAACCTCCCTGATACTCAATCTTGATGTAGTCCTTGACCTTTTTGTCTACCTCAATCTTTTCGATTCCTCTGTAGATACCAAGTCCATGATTTTCATGTACCACATAATCTCCTACAGACAGGTCTGTAAAGCTCTGAATCTGCTCACCCTCATAGGTTCTGTGACGCTTTTTCTTCTTTTTCTCCGCACCAAATATATCTGACTCTGTGATTACTGCAAATCTCAGAATCGGGTACTCAAAGCCCCTCTTAATCTGCCCATGGCAGACCATTATCTGACCAGCCACAAGCTCATGGTCATAGTCCTCTGTATAGAAACTGGCAAAGCCCTCATCCATCAGGTCTTCCGCCAGACGCCTGGCTCTGGTCTTTGAGCCTGACATGAGGATTACCTTGTAACCGTTTTTCTTGTATTTCTTTAAGTCCTTGATTAGGAGCTCAAAACTATTGTTATAAGAGCTGACGCTCTGGACATGGATGCCATACTGCCCGGTCTGGTGAAGACCTGCTGACTTGGTATCAAGGGCTGACAGGCTGACACAGGAATATTTCGCCAGCTTTCCCATCACTTCCTTTTCCAGAAAAAGCTCCTTCATCTGCCCCGGCAGGATATAGCCCATGGCAAGCCTCTGCTTCATGGATTCTGAAAACTCCGTCTCAGTCTGCTTTCCCCGCTCTGCACATCTGCTAATCTCATCAAAAAATACATAGGTATTGTCCGGTGGAAAATAGTCCAGAAGACCGACCTTTTCCTTGCAAAAATAGGACAGGAATGCATCCATGCCTGCCGTAATCTGAAGCACGCCCCACTCTTCAGCCAGCTCGTCTGCTGTGGACTTAATCCTGTAGGCTTCCTCGGTCTTCATCTCTTTTCTAAGCTTATCTGACAGTTTTTCCGCTTCCTCTGTGATTTTCTTAATGCCGGCTGCCTTTTCCTCCTCTGTCAGCACCAGCTCACAGGCCGGATAAATCACCAGCTCATCCAGATTTTCAATGGACTTCTGGCTCTCTGTGTCAAAGCTCCTGATTGTGTCGATTTCATCATCCCACAGCTCAATTCGCGCAGGATTCTCCTCCGTAAGTGGAAAAATGTCTATAATTCCACCACGGATGGCAAACTGCCCTCTGGTCTCAACCTGATAGTCCTTCTCATATCCCAGCTCAACCAGCTTTTTCTTGAACTCATCTATGTCGATAATGTCTCCCGGCGCAAGCCTTATAATGCCGCTCCAGGTCTTTTCCACAGGGGGCATGGTGTTCATCAGGGCATCAAAGGTGGTGACAAGTGTCACCCTCTCCTGCTCCCTGATTGCCTTTATCGCATTGATTCGCTCGGCAGTCAGGACATTTCCCCTGATATCCGACTGGTAAAAGAGCACGTCCTTTGCCGGATAATAAACTGTGTCCGGGTCGAAAAACCTATACTCCTCGTAGAGCTCTTTAGCTTTCTGCTCATTAAAAGTGACAATGAGCTTGTTTTTCTGCCCATTGCCAAACGCGTACATCATATGTGGTTTTTGAGAATCAATACAGCCTGTGATGGAAATAAGTCCTGTACTTCCATCTGCTGTTTTCACCATCTGTCCGTATTCACTTAATTCCTGTAATGGTTCGACAAACGCTCTCATTTACTGCTCACTATACCTTCTTCTTTGCATTATAGTTGTTCATAGCCTGGTCCACATCCCCCCGGCTCATCATGACAATGGCACCAATAGCATCATCAACCGCCTCTCTGACCAGCCTGCTGTCCTCATCAGAAAAATGTCCCAGCACATGGTCTGCCAAATCCCAGCCCTCCGGCTTCTCTCCGACACCGACCTTTACTCTCATAAAATTCTGGGTGCCACATCTGGCTATGATGCTCTTTATTCCATTGTGGCCACCGGCACTGCCCTTTTTCCTGACACGGATATTGCCTGGCGCAAGGGAAATATCATCATAGACCACAAGCATGTCTTCCTCCGGGTCAAGCTTGTAAAAATTCATCACATCTGCCACGCTGTCGCCGCTTAGGTTCATGTAAGTAAGAGGCTTAACCAGCATAACCTTAACGCCCTCTATGACTCCGGTTCCGCAAAGTGCCTTGTGTTTTTTGTCTTTGATACTTATATTGTATTTATCTGCAAGGGCATCAATAACCGCAAAACCAATATTGTGCCTTGTACCCTCATATTTTTTCTCAGGATTTCCAAGTCCTACAATTACAAACATCTCTATCTCCCTTTGATTAGCTCATAGTAAAACAAATACTGCTGTATAATTCCTGCCACGCCCTCATAGCGGTCAAAGTCAAAACCATCCCTGTAGTGCTCCGCAAGAAGCTGCTTAACATGGGTGTCGATTGGAAAGGCCTCCACATGGTGAAGCCCGAACAGACATATGCAGTTAGCCACTTTTTTGCCTATTCCCTTTCTCTCCAGCAGTGTATTCATCGCATCATCATAGCTTAATTTTCTCAAATTATCAAGCCAGTCCGGATTTGCCTCGGCAAAAGCATAAATCTCCCTGAGATAATCTGCCCTGTAGCCAAAGCCCATTGACCTGTCCTCAAAGATTTCCTCTGGCACCTGCCCCGGCTTTGGAAATGCATATCCCTTACCATTATCAGTCTTAATGCCAGACCTCTCGCACAAGAGCTCCACACTCTTTGTAATCCGGGGAATGTTGTTGTTCTGGGAAATCATAAAGGTCACAACCATTTCCCACAAGTCCTGCTTTAATATTCTGATACCGCTTCCCTTGGAATATGCAAGCTTCAGGTGGTCATCATCAGATGTATTTATCTTGTCTGCAATCTGACCATAGTCTGTGTCCAGGTCAAAGTAGTCTCTCCAGATGGCATTCCACTCAGCCTCATCACAGGACAGTTCAAACTCATTGCCCTTCTGGCTTATATCAAGGCTTTTGCCGAAGGCTGCTATATTATACCTGTATGTATTATCTTTTTCCTCAATCTGCTTCCATCTAAAGCACTGGCCGCTCTCGGCAATCTGCTTTAAATCCATATTATCAATTGTTATTTTATACATTTTTTCTACCGGTTAGTTCTTTCTTGTCCTTATTCGTCTGCGTAAACGTATATAATTTATGTACGAACGTATGCCATTTATGTTATCTAAATCTTAATTTGTCCACACACTATATTCGTTTACATGTTTCATTTGCTGTATAAGCGTTATTATATTTTGTACAAACATACACATTTTCTGTTCAAACGTACATACTTTCTGTGCTGCATAAACAAACACAATTACTTATTCAAAAAGGCTTCCAGCTTCTCTCGTATCTGGCTTAACTGCTCATTTGTCACGCCGTTGTCACTCTTAAACTCCAGCATCTGTTCCAGATATCCCTGCTCGTACACAAGCTGTCTGCTCTTTGGATATACCAGTTCAAAGGTAAGTGCCATGTGGGCAACATAATTGTCTATTGCAGTCTTTTTTAAGCTTCTGAGCACGGCGTGCTCTTCCTCAAAACACTGCATGACCTCCGGGCTTACCTCACTGTTTTTAAGCTCCTCTGTGGTCACATTGTATATCTCTTCCGGGGAAGTATCAATGTTTACCCTGAAAATATCAATTTTATCTGCATCCCTTAAAATGTCGCAGAACATCTTCTCTCTGGCAGATATTCCCTCCGGCAGTCTGTAGGCACTGTGGCTTCTTATGGCAAGCTCGATAACCGGACGCATGGCATCCTGCTCAAAGCCATATGCATAGTCATCTGCCAGATGCTCCCCAAACAAAAGGTCTGCGCTGAGCTTGGCATGGTCTATGGACTGGGAATCATTGAAGGTGCCATACCTCTTTATCTGCTCAAATCTGCCTAAGTCGTGGAGCATGCCGCAGAGCCAGGCTATGTCTCTGTCCTCATCACTTAGGTTTAGGCTCCTTGCGATGCTGTCACAGAATGTGGCCACTCTGTAGGTGTGGTCGATTTTGAGCTTGATTTTGGGGTCGGCTGGGTTGTAATTTGCGGTGTAGGCAGCGAAGGTCTGCTCTACGTGGGGTTTGTTTATATTCATATTTTCCTCTTCTATGTACTTTGCTATTCTTCAGCTAAGCTGCCAAAAGTTACTTGGGGGGTGAAGGTATATCGCAGAAATACCCTCGCTGCGCTTTGGGTACCCCTTGGGGCATAATCTTAGCTTGTGGCTGATTTAACGTCACTTAATTATATTACATCATTTTGAATTGTTTTGCTATCATTTCAGGGAACAGGATTAAAATGTTTCCAGGCTGTAATAAAATTTCTTCCGGACAGCTTTTATTGCATACTTTGGTATAAAAAAGACCGAGTAAATTGCTCTACCCAGTCTGTTAATCATACCACTTTATAATTTTGCACAAACAAGATCATATAACGCTCTCATCAGTTCATCCCCTTTACGGCATTCTGCAACAATTGATACTACGGCATTCTTCTCCGGAAGAACCATTGTAATCTGAGAGTATTTTCCATCAGCCCTATAGGAATTTTGTTCACCTCTCCAGAAAAGATAGCCATAATCATCCGTATCAGCTGCTCTTGTGCTTTCTTCTATCCATTTCTCAGACAAAATCTGCTTTCCATTCCATTTGCCCTTGTTAAGGTAAAACAATCCAAATTTATGAAGCTCAGAAAGTGTAAGAAATAACCCGCCTGCGCCAAAGCTGTTTCCAAGAGGGTCTGTCTCCCATGTAGGACGCTTTATCCCAAGATGTGTAAAAAGTCTTGGGGTAAGATATGAAACCAGGTCACAGCCTGAACGTCTTTGCACAAGAATCCCTGCAAGATATGGTCCTACATTGTTATATACAAAATGGGTACCCGGTTTATATTTAAACGGAATGGCTAAAGCCATTTTTACCCAATCATCTTCTTTGTACAATGGGCGTTGTGCTCCCATAAGATTACCCTGCTCCTGTCCCAGACACATTGTAAGCAGATCCCGGACTGTTGCCATCCGTAGATTTTCATCAATTACATTTGGTAAATCTCCCGAAAAAGTGTCTGTCAATTTTTCATCAAGAGATATTAGTCCTTCCTGAACAGCAAACCCGACTGCACATGATGTAAAACTCTTCGTTGCTGAATAAATATTTCTACGGCACTCTTCTTCGCTATGCCATTCAGCTATAAGTTCATCATCTTTTGTAATCTTTACGCCAAGAACATTAAGTTTTTCCACTGCTGCAACAAAATCAGATATATCCATAATATGTACCTCCTCAGTTTCTTTCCTATACATTATCATACTATTTCATGTTTCATTATCTAAGGGTTATTTCTGGGACAATCTAGCCGGCTGCCTCAGATAGCTCTTTTTCTTTTGTCTGTTGTCATTTTGGCAAACTGGAAGTTGTTATTGTAAATCATTTTTTGATATTTCAATCGATGGATAGTGCTCTAAACTTGTTAAGTCAACATCTAATGGAGTAACGTATTCCATATAAAATTTTTCAGGATTTTTATCTTGCAATTTTTTAAGTTTATTCTTAATTTTTTCCTCCTCTGTAGAAACAAAAACCACTGATACTACTCCTACCTTTTCACTTGGATTCATTCTGCTATCTTCAACATTTCCACATAAAATCATTCTAACTGTATTCATAATAATCCTCCTCCACATATAACTCCTAATTTAACTTTGCATCAACTTAATTGCCTCATCAACAGATACACATGTAGCAAATCTCTTTGGCCACATCATATCATTGTAATATTTATAGGTTTCTTCTCCAGACATATAGTCGTTATCAAACGTTGAATTTGCCCCTTGTGGAACAATTACTTTATATCCTCTTTCAAAAGCAGATTTCACAGTTGCATCTATACAGAAATTTGTCTGTAACCCAACTATCATTAATGTATTTTCATCTTTAACATAATCTGTAAAATCTTTATTTCCGAAACAACTATTGATATTTTTTGTAAATATCTTTTCACCTTCCCTTGGATGCACCTGTTCTGCAATCTCGAATTCTTCATCGCCGATTGAAAATCCCGTTCCTGGTCCATCATCATGCTGAAAATAGATAACCTCTATTTGATTATCTCTAGCTGCTTGTATAATTCTTGAAGTATTATCAATAAATTCATCAAAATTAAAAAGTCTGCTATCTGTTATTCCTTTTTGTATATCTATCACAAGTAGTTTCATTCGTTTCTCCTTTACACATAAAAATTCCGATTTTCTCAATTCTCCAAACTTGAATTTATCGAAATGATTATTGATTGTCGTATTCCTCTCGCTCGGATTTTGGAAAAGCATTGCCCCAATAATGATACGATAACTCATCGAGTGTTTTAAATATAACTTCATTTTTGGGATTGGTTATTGCTATTTTGACATCACCACCCCAATATCGAAACCTTTCTTGACATATCCCACAGGCCGTCAAAATTTTGAAATCGTCATTTTCGCTATCTCTAGAAACACATAATGAATGTGTAATACGCAAATTGAACTTTTGAGCTTCACACATGGCTCCAGTTTCCATGCACAAACCTGCCCCAGCATTAAAAGATTCTAAAGCTACAGATATTAGATACTGTTGGTCTTCTGTAAAAATAACAGCGCAACCACCCCAGCCGCTTGGGAATCTTTTATTAACAAACTCTGTGGCTTTTTGGTACATTTGTAGTCCGATTTCAATATCATTCATGAGAATTTCCTCCTTGTCAAATTCCGATTGAGATTTCACCTGTTTTAAGAAATTTAATAAAGTGTACCCTTTGTCAAGGACACTATGACTTTTCCTTTTCAGATTTCTATTTTATATTTGTTGTGTAGAGGCATCAAAGTGATGCCTCTGATTGATTGTTTTTACCTTTTGCTTTAGGGAGTATCAGTGGATAAATTCCTGTTGTCAGATATTGATAATATTCAACAGGTGACAACCTTGCTAAGTCCCATTGATATCGTTCTGTATTATAATATTCTGTCCAATCCCTAACTGCGTTTAATATCTCCTCATAGCCGTGGCACTCTGATAGATCTAATTCATCTTTCATATGACCAAAGAATGATTCCTGAGGAGCATTGTCCCAACAGTTTGCTCTACGTGACATAGACTGTCTCAGTTCGTTATCCTTTAACAATTGGATAAATTTAATGCTGGTATAGTGGGAACCCTGATCGCTATGTATTAATGTTTCTGTGCTTAAATCAGTTCCATGTTTTTCTATTAACTGCTTTACTGTTTCTAATACAAAATCAATTTCTAGTGATTCGCTGAGAACCCATGACAGCAGTTCCTTGGTACAGGCATCTATAATTGTCGACATATAGCACCGGGGTGCTTTTCCATTTATAATATACGTGATATCCGTTAACAGAATTTTTCTTGGTCCGTGTTCCTCGAATTCACGGTTTACTATATTGGGTGCGGTATATGCAGTTGCCATTGCTTTTGCCATTCTCCGATAGGGATTTGCCTTGCGGATAGGGCACTGTAAGTTGTACTTCTTCATCAACCGCCGGATTTTTTTGATATTCATCACTATCGGCGGTTCCATGTGTAACAGCCTCATATATATGCTACGGGCACCTTTATGATATCCTCGGTACTGGTATGCTTTCAGAATCAGAAGAAAATCCTGTCTGTCCTGTTCCTCCCTTTCCATTCGCTGGTCTTCTGTTGAGAGATAATGGTAATATCCCGAACGGGATACTCCTGCAATTTCGCACATGGCAGCTACATTCAATAGATTAT
>URLU01000007.1 GCA_900548765.1 uncultured Lachnobacterium sp. | reverse complement strand
ATACTGATCCGAGCCAACATTAATCCCAATATCAATTTTAACCCCATCTCTGGTGACTCCCTTTCGCAGTAAAAAAGTCTGTTCCTCTTGTATCTGATTTTTCCAAATCTCCTGCTTTTGTCTATATTCTTCCTTTTCCTCATTTGAAAAAGCAAGCAATACTTGACCAGTGAAACCATCAAGTATCAGACTTTGTCCATCCTTTATCTGTGCTATCGCACCATCTGCCCCCAGCACCGCCGGAAGTGAAAAACTTCTTGCCAGAATTGCACAGTGCGAGTTGGAGCCACCTGTCTCAGTAATCAATCCCTTGACGTGCCCCCTATCCATGTTTGCTGTATCACTTGGCAATAAATCATGTGCTACTACAATCACATCTCGTTCAAAATAATCCAGTTTCTTTTCTTCTTTTCCTAATAAGAGACGAAGCACTCTTCTTTTTACATCCAAAAGGTCTGCTGCTCTGCCTGCAATCAATGGGTCATCGACCTGTTTTAAAAGCTCGGCATATTCATTGAATATCATATCAACTGCACTTTCGGCTGTAAGGCAATCTTCCTTTATGGCATTCTCCGTCTCCTCAATCATTTCTTCATCATCAAGAAGCTCTTTATGGGCGGCAAAAATTTTTGCCTGTTCAGGGTGCTCTTTCTCCAATATGTCATAGAGTCTTTCTAATTCATCCTTTGCCCGATTCATTGCGTCATAAAAACGTTTACACTCTGTCTCTACTTCTTCCTTTGTGCAGATACCTTTTATAATAGTCAAATCCAGCGGTTCATACACATATGCTTCTGCCATGGCAATTCCTCTGGATACAGCATTTCCCTGTAATAGTCTGTGTTCTTCTCCCATACAAAACGTCTCCTTACTCACCAAAGCCAGATGCAATCAATTCAGAGAGTGCCTCTACTGCCTCTGCAGCATCCGCACCTTCCGCTGCCAGCTCAGCCTTTGTGCCCTGTCCTATTCCCTCAGCTAAAAGGCGTACCATTGATTTTGCATTGACTGGTTCTCCGCCCTCTTTACAAATGGTGATTTTAGATTCAAACTTCTTTGCAAGCATAACAAAATCAGATGCTGGTCTTGCATGAAGTCCTGTTTTATTTATAAATTCTACTTGTTTTGTAACCATTCTATCCACCTTCTTACTTTTATAATTCCTCACCATTGCTGGCAATACACTTCTGATACCAATAAAAGGAGTCTTTCCTTATACGTTTTCCGCTGCCTTTTCCTTCATTATCTAAATCTACATAGATAAATCCATAGCGTTTTTTCATTTCTCCTGTACTGGCACTGATAAGATCTATACAGCCCCATGGTGTATATGCAATTAAATCTACCCCATCTTTTATGGCTTCCTTCATCTGCTCTATATGCTCCTTTAAATAAGCAATACGATAATCGTCATGTATACAGCCATCCTCTACTTCATCAACAGCACCCAGCCCATTTTCTACGAGCATAACCGGTATCTGGTACCTGTCATAAATTGCATTGAGCAGATAGCGCAGACCCTTAGGGTCAATAATCCAGCCCCATTCACTTGCCTGCAAATATGGATTCTGCACGCCAAGCATCATATTTCCAGCAGCCTTTTGTACCTTCTCGTCTCTTGTGACGCAGCGCGATGTATAGTAGCTAAAACTAAAAAAGTCCACACAACCATTCTTTAAAGTATCTGCATCTTCCGCTTCTTCGTTTATAACAATGCCATTTTCTTCAAAAAAACGATTCATATAATATGGGTATTCTCCGCGGATGCAGACATCTCCACAGAACCAGTTGCTCTTTTTCATCTGCCATTGTGCTTCCAGCATATCATCTGGTGAGCATGTATAAGGATACACTCCTGCTGCTGATAGCATGCAGCCCACCTTGTTTTGAGGATTAATTCTATGTGCTAAATCCACAGCTTTTGCACTTGCGAGAAATTGATGATGCAATGCCTGAAAACGAGTCTGCATCTCTTCCCTGGTTTCGAGTTTCTTCATCCTGCTCATACCGAAGAGGTCATCTCCGTCCTCTGGTAAAATTCCCGCACCAAGAAGCGTCCCAAAACGGCTGACTAAAGTATTCATTTCATTGAATGTCAGCCACAAATCCACTTCATCCTTATATTCCTCAAAAACAGTCTGGCAGTAATGTAGAAAAAAACTAACCATTTTTCTATTTTGCCAGCCTCCATAAGCTTCACATAAGTGGTATGGCATTTCATAATGTGAAAGTGTCACAAGTGGTCTTATATTCCATTTTTCACATTCAGCAAACACCCTATGGTAAAAATCCAGCCCCTTTTGATTTGGCTTGTCTTCATCACCCATAGGAAAAATCCTTGACCATGCAATCGACAGGCGAAGCACTTTAAAACCCATCTCTCCAAATAGCGCAATATCTTCTTTATAATGATGATAAAAATCAATAGCATGATGACTTGGATAATGCTCGTCTGACCTCAATTCTCTGGTAAATATCCGCGGAGATGTTTTAGTCCCCGCGGTAATGTGATCAGAGATTGACTCTCCTTTATTATCCTCGTTCCATGCTCCTTCTACCTGGTTTGCAGCAATCGCTCCTCCCCATAAAAAGCCTGTATCCATTAAGCCACCTCTTTTGCTTCCTGTTCCTTAGCAATTAAATCACGCTCATATACCTTAAAGAATGGACGATATATAACCCATGCCACTATAAATGCAATTACAGGAATCAATACATTTGTCCATGATAATGTACACAGATATGGTGATACACCAACCGGTAGTGTAGCTGTAATCATGGTAAATGCAGGTTTAAAAAGACCAACCATATATCCAAAGTAACAGATAATCATAGTAATTAATGGATTAATAATAAATGGAATAGCAAGTACAGGGTTATACATAATTGGATAACCAAATGTAGCCGGCTCATTGATATTAAATACTCCCGGTACAACCGCAGCCTTGCTCACTGCTTTAATCTGCTCCGACTTTGAGAAAAGTCCCATAACACAAAGTGCCAGTGTATTTCCTGTACCACCACAGCAGTTCATGATACCGAATAATGCTACCGGTACGAATACAAGTGCTTCACCCTTAGATACATGCTCTGCGTTGTTTGCTATGTATTCCATAAGCGGTGCCATGATAGCAATATAGACAACCATGGTTCCATGAATACCAAATGTCCAGAGTACATTTGCCACCAATACTACAATGATGATTCCCGGTACACTTGTAAGTGCTCCAAGTGGTGCTGATAAAAGATAAGAAATTGCATATGGAAGAGATATTGTCATAACGTTCAAACAAACACTTCCTATTGTATGCCATATTGCAATATTGATAACAAGCGGAATCAATGATGCAAAAGTATCCTGCAGGAATTTTGGTACAACATCCGGCATCTTAATCATCAGATGATGCTTCTCACAAAAATGAGCCATTTTAACTGTACAAAGCGAAATAATAATTGCGGTAAACATACCGACTGCACCCAGACAGGAATTGTCTATTCCGGTAAAAGTGCTTCCATCTGCAAGCTCTACTGTTTTAATTGGTCCTGCAACAATCAGAAAAATCAGCATTGCATTCAGAGCATTAGTCAGCGCCTGCATCTTAAGCGATTTCGCGTAAGAATATGCAATAGTAAATGCCATGTATACGGAAATCAATCCCATGGACAAGTCATATGGTACCAATAGTGTCTTATAAATTGCATCATCCGTTGTCCACGCTCCAAAAAATGTAGGTATAATTGCAATTAACTGGAATATTGCACCAATCAGGATTATACCCATTGCCATCATCATACCAGCTGACACTGCGGCAATCGCCTTATTTCCCGCACATTTTTCGCCTACGGTTTTAACTTTTTGCATGAATTTGCTTTCATATAAATTACTCATATCCTTCTCCTTTTCATTTTATAAAACCCTTGCCCAATATTACTGTGGATAAATCTCATCCACCTGCTTCATTATGTTTTCTACGTTACCGATGGCATAATCATATGCCGCAATTACTGCAATCGGCATCTGTGTCACTTGTGCGATTTCAGCCTTTTTGTAGGATACCTGTGGTCCTAACAGGATTACGTCATAATTTTTGTAAGAATCCTCATATGCTGACATTCCCACTGCATCAATTTTCAAATCAATGCCCTTTTCCTGTGCGTACTTTTCCATTTTCTTCATCAAAATTCCTGTTGACATGCCCCCAGCACATATCAGTAATACTTTTCTTTCCATATGCCCCCTCCTTATTTTTCCTTATATAATAGAATCATTTCCTTGATAAGATCTCCCGCAAGCGCGCTTCCCATCAAATGATCCTGTGCATGACAAAGCAGAATACTGACACTTTCCACCTTGCCCTTTGCATCCATCTGTAAAAGTTTTCTGTGTGCCTCATGGGCTGTCTGCAGACTCTTTTCTGCACTTTCCATTAGTTGATCAGCCTGAGCAAAATCCTTCTTTTTGGCAGCCTGTAAGGCTTCAAATGCTGCGGATCTGGCAGCTCCGGAATTTGCAATAATCAACATGGAAATTTCCTCCAATGCTTCCTGTAATTCTTCGCTCATAGTAACCCTCCTTTTTTTATATTTGATATATAATCATCAGTATGTTTGCAGCCTCATCATCACTAAATATGATGTGAAAAGCTTTTTCCATAGGTCTTAACATCCTGAGTAGTTCCTGAAATTCTTTCTTATATTGATGCAGGATTGCCTTTCTCTTTGGGTTTTCCGGAGAGCTTTCTCCAGATGCCAGGCGTTCAATACAGCAGGCTGTATGGATTAACAAGCCCATCTGTTCATCCTGTGTCATATGTTTTAGCTTCTGATCTATCCCTTGCAAAAATTCTTCAACATAGGATTGGACCTTTTCTACATCTACATGAGTAAACTGCCCTGCCAGATAAGCAAAGACTTCCTGATAATTAATCGTATAGTCTCTGGACACTGTTCTGCGCAACAGTTCTGGTAATCGTTCCTTTGGCGTCATAAACACTTCTGTAATAGAACAAAATGGTATAGAGTATATTTTCGGGTCAAAGGTGCCCACAACACAAAGTATGGTTCCTTGACGCATCAAATCCCGAAAGGTCTCTTGTAAAGCCCTTGAATCACTCATAGATAATGGTATAATCTGTACATCCTCCATATGACCATATCTTTCTATGTATGTCTTTAATTCTTCTGCTCCGCCTTTTCCTGTAGTACATAAGGTAATAAGATACTTTTTCTGGCTGGTAGCAAAATCTCCTACACTTTTCATTGTGTCCCTATACACAGCATCCAGATTCGGTGAAATCATAGCCTTTCTTGCCAGTTCAACCCCCATCGTCGTAACCGGAGCAGGAAAAAGTCGAATCATAATACCAGTTTCATCTGAAATGTCACCTGCAATTTTTGAAATTAAATCACTATCATATACAATGAAGACTCCCTGCTTCTGCTCAATTTCCAAAATACACTTTTTCAGTTCATCATAAATCTGTGCCTCGCTTTGGCGATGCGATACCTCAAAAGAAAAGATATTATCCATTCCCGTAATCTCTGTGATTGTCCTCACAATAGATGTTGCTATGTCCTTTCCATAAAAAGCATATAGGATAACTATTTGTCCCTTATCCATCTGCTTTGGTGGTTCATAACACAGAAACATTGTAATCAGGATTACCTCGTCCACCGAAAGCTGCCTGCCATAAGCTTCTTGTATTTCTTCTGCAAATGCAAGGCTCAGCATATATTCCTGTTTGTATTTGGTTACAACTTCCGATATTTCCAAACGGTCCATCACTTCTGTAGTCTTTATTCCATTCACTACATTTTTCATATGAAGGCATAATCCAAAAAATACAGAATCTTCTATTTTCCTGTTTCTTTCACTCTCTATTTTTGCAAGGAAGCGTTCCACCATATCAATCAGCTTTTCATCCACAATCAGTTCCAGCTCTTTACGACTGCGTACTTCGTGTATCAGTTTTTTCTGATATTTGCCAAAAGCTCTTTCTACTTCTGTACTTAACAGCATTTTGATATCATCATCTTCAATGCCTTCCGCTTCTAGCAGTTTTGCTTTCTGGCGCAGTTCCTTATAAATATTCTTTGTTTCTGTCTCACTTACACGCATCTGGCTGCCATCAAAGGTAAAAATACTGTTTTCCGGTATAAGACTTTCGATTTCACCCCTCACCTGTCCGAAACGGGACATGCCTTGTCTTATCTTCGAATCAAAATCGCTGACATATAGTGTAATCTTATTTTCATTTGCCAATTCCCTCACATAGGCGTTGGCGCAGCCAATCTTGATATCTCGTTTTAGCTGCTGAAAATTCTCAGGGCACTCATATAAGAGCAAACATCTCATCAATTCTTCTTTGACAACCAGTTCTCTGCCTACCCTTGAGGCTTCTGTTGAAAAGAGTGTCTGAATCATTTCCATACGCTCCTCAATAGGTCGTTCAGTGATGCGTGGCATAGTTACAATTATTGGAAATTCACTCTGAAATTCTTCCTGAGCAGGCTGTGCATCCGGTGTACAACTGGCAATCAAAAGCCCCTTTCTGCCGGGCTTTGTGCTGCATTCCGCAATTTCTCTCAGTAAACCACCATCCAAGTACTGCACATTATCCATATACAAAATTCCGCTCTCCGCATCCTTTAGCATGCCGCTTTGGCGTTCTCCCAGCAGCTTTTCTCTAGCCTCTTTGGCACTTCCCTGATAATCTCTGCAATTCATCTGCAAAAATGAAGTCCTATCTGAAAATATCTGTTTGCTCAGACAATATTCATATATTATATGTGCAAACTCTTTCTTTCCTGTTCCCTTTTCTCCTACAATTAAAATGTTAAGACTTTTGCCCGGATATAAAACCGCTGCCTTTGCCAATTGAATCGCATGCTGCAAGCTTCCATTCCATCCTGTCATCTTACAAAAGCATTCTTCCTCATCATTTGCAGTTGTACATATTATTGAATATAAAACTGGTCTGCCATTTGATTTTTGTACCCTGCCTTCTTCCACCAGCACATTTAGCAAGCTGCTGACATTTGTTCGTTGCAGCGACATTGCCTGCGCTATATAAGCTGTTGAAACACCTCCCCCATTTTCTGTCGTCTGATGCATTTGAATAAAGTCATATATCTTTTCTTTGTTTGATTTCATAGCTCTTCTCCTATGTTTGCCTTGTTTCTGTATACCTAAGAAAAACTATACACTTTATACAATAGAAAATCTACCACTGCCTATTTTTATTGTCAAAGTGCTCAGTGTATAGAATTTTTCTAACAATTCATATACATTCATGCCTTTATTATGAATAATTTTCTATACTTTTTGCACATTTTGTCAGTTTTATATGCCTAGTGTATAATTCTGACTGGTTTTAACAGAATAGTGTATATCTTTTTTATAGAAACAAAAAAAGCATGAACTTCGATATATCTCAATCAAAATTCACGCTCTACATAATTTAATTTCTATTCATATTATCTAAATATCATAATTGCATTATGTTGATTTCACTTAAATGCAAATCTTACATAATCACAACCATATCGTCATTATCAATCAAATCTTTATCCATCCCTATCCTATTGAGATAGCTGATAGAATTCCACATCTCATAATTACCCTCTTTCCGCTGGGACGGATTGCGGTATTCTCTTCTGGCATCCCTGAAATACTGCATTGCCTCCTTATTTCTGCCCATCTTCTGATAGCAGGACGCAATATTACTGTAGGATAGTGCCTTGAGGTTCTTTGAGTTCATAACGGAAGCAGTTGCAAGGCTCTCCAGATAGCAGTCGAAAGCATTGGTCTCATCGCTTTCCATCGCATAAGCCATGCCCAAAATATTAAGATTTTCAACGTATTTCTCCAAATCTCCTACCTGCTTGAGTAATTTTAATGATTTTTGTATATGTTCAATTGCATCTGCAATATTATGCTCCACCAGGGCATCCTGACCAGCTCTTATTTCTTTGTCAGCCATGATTTCAAGTTCTCTTTTGTTTAACTTGCTTGACATAGGTTCCTCCAGTCAATCTGTTACTTTTTTACTATTTTTAGTATATAGGTTATTTTTTATATTAATAGTCTTGACTTATGGAAAGTTTGTGTTCCATGAATGTATGGGAAATTGGAAGATGGATAAATGAGATTGCGCATTTTTTTATCGCATAAACATAACGAACAGCTCGAATCCGCAGCTTCGCTGCTTTTCCGTTGCTTCGCAACTACGATTCTCGCTTTTCGTTATGATGTCCGATTTTGCGAGTCTGTCTTGCAAGCGAGCTTGCATCCAGACTCACAGAATCGTACTTCTTTTATGCGATAAAAAAAAGCACCGACCCCATGGCTCCTTCGTCCATAAAACCGATACTTTATTAGTGCGCCTCCAGGGGCTCGAACCCTGCACACCCTGATTAAGAGTCAGGTGCTCTACCAAATGAGCTAGAGGCGCTTGTATTAAATTTACGTCTTTCCTAAACGCAAAATTTATTATATAGTATAGGTAATATAAATGCAAGACTTTTTTAAAAAAAATTTAATGAATTTGAAAGGAAATGTTTATGAACGTCGAAAAAAGATTATTAAACTATGTTTCTTACTGGACAAGCTCCGATGAAACCAACCAGAACATTCCCAGCAGTGAGCGCGAATTTACACTTGCAAGGGTACTTGAAAAAGAGTTAAAGGACTTAGGTCTGGAAAAGGTTACTTTGACTGACCACTGCTATGTCTATGGTCTCCTGCCTGCCACACCTGGCATGGAAAGCAAAAAGGCTGTTGGATTTATAGCCCACATGGACACAGCTCCTGATTATTCAGGCGAAAACGTCAAACCTCAGATTATCCCTGACTACGACGGAAATGATGTGCTGTTAAAGGGGTCCGGTGCTTATCTCAAGGTCAGCGATTTTCCATCGCTTAGCACTTTGAAGGGCAGAACACTTATCACAACAGACGGAACCACCCTGCTGGGCGCAGACGACAAGGCTGGTGTTGCAGAGATAATGACTGCTGTGGAGGAAATAATAAACGAAAAGCTTCCTCACGGCGACATCTGGATTGGATTCACTCCTGACGAGGAAGTGGGCGCCGGTGCAGATTTATTCGATTTGAACTATTTTAAGGCTGAATATGCCTACACTGTGGACGGAGACTACGAGGGCGAGGTCGCTTATGAGAATTTTAACGCAGCCAGCGCAACATTTAATATAACAGGCGTAAATGTACATCCGGGCGAGGCAAAGGACATCATGATAAACGCAGCTCTTGTGGGCTGTGAAATCGCAAGCATGCTTCCTGAAAATGAGACTCCTGCCCATACAGAGGGACGCGAGGGCTTTTATCATCTGTGCGATATGTCAGGAGACGTGGCATCCGCAACCCTATCTTATATAGTAAGAGACCATGACAAAAACGTATTTGAGAGCCGCCTCAACCGCTTAAGGACTATTGAGGTTGAAATGAACCAGAAGTATGGAGCAGGCACTGTTTCCCTGAATATCTCCCATTCATATGAAAATATGCTCTCTGTAATTGAGAAAAATATGTATACCATAGACCTTGCCCGCGAGGCTATCTCATCTGTAAGTCTTGAGCCACTATCCCGCCCTGTACGAGGCGGTACCGACGGCGCCAGACTGTCATTTATGGGACTGCCATGTCCAAACCTTGGTACTGGCGGATATGGCTTCCATGGTCCATTTGAGCACATAAGTGTGGAGGGCATGGAGACTGCTGTTAAGATTATTAAATATATTGCAAGTCATTCTGTGGAGAAATAAAGGATAAATTAATCCCGGAGCAACTACTCCGGGATTTTCTCACTTCATTTATAGATTTGCAATTAATGCCGCTATTTCATCATCGCTTAACTTTTTGTTTGGATCTGATAAATCTGGCATTGGTGGTATTTCTGGCTCGCTGGCTGCCACAGGCTCATCAGCTGGTTCTGACATACTATCGGCATTGGCAAATATTGCAGCTATCTCCTCTTGGCTCAGCTTCTTGTTTGGGTCGGGCAGGTCTGGCATTGGTGACACTTCCTCTACTACTGGCTCCTCTACTGCCTCTGGGGCTGACACGCTGTCTGCATTGGCAAACATTGCGGCTATCTCTTCCGGGCTCAGCTTCTTGTTTGGGTCGGATAAGTCTGGCATTGGTGGCACTTCTTCTGCTGCTGACTCTGCAACAATCTCTGGTTCACTGTCCATCACCGTTTCGTCTACTACTACCTCTGGCTCACTGTCCATCACTGGTTCGTCTACTACTACCTCTGGCTCACTGTCCATCACTGGTTCGTCTACTACTACCTCTGGCTCACTGTCCACCACTGGTTCGTCTACTACTACCTCTGGCTCACTGTCCATCACCGGTTCGTCTACTACTACCTCTGGCTCACTGTCCATCACCGGTTCGTCTACTACTACCTCTGGCTCGCTGTCCACCACTGGTTCGTCTACTACTACCTCTGGTTCACTGTCTATAACCAGCTCCTCTGCTACTACCTCCTGTTCGCTGTCCATCACTGGTTCGCTGTCTATAACCGGTTCCTCAATAACCTCCGGCTCTTCAATTTCCTCGACAACCGGATCCACAAGCTCCTCCTCTGCAAAGGAATCTATTATCAGGTCATCATCACTAACCTCTGCACTTTCCATCTGGACTGGTGTCTGAACTGCTGCCTGCACAGCTGGCTCCTGCATTGGCGCTGGTGCTGGTGCTGTCATAACCGGCATACCTGTCATCTGGACTGTGACTGGCTGTGTAGGTACATTAACATCTGCTGTAAGCTGTACCGGCTGTGAAGATATAATCTGCTGAGTCTGCATGATTGCCTGATTCAGTCTGATTTCCATATCCTTTATATCCTCAACCAGCTCCTGCTGCTTCATGATAAGCTGGGTCACTGCATCTGAACTGATATCCTTCTGCTCGCTGATAAGCTCTCCGTTGTTGTTTGACAGCCTGTCCTCGAACTCTGTAATTTTGTCCATCACCTGATCATTTGATGCGATGATTGCCTCGGCATTCTCCCGATTCTTGCTTATGACTGCCTTGGCAACACCCTTTTGCGCAGTAACTATTTCCTCTGTCGGAACCTTTGCGCTGGCCTGAAGAATATCTATTTTATCATCAATCTCTTCAAAATATTTCTTTAACAGCAGATATGATGCCTTTTCTGATTTTAGTATGCTCTCATACTGCTCATCTCTTCTTTTTTCTCCGGCAAGTTTGATTGTGAAAGCACTATTTACCGCTATATTTAAAAAGATAAGCATCAATACAGCAAATAGTGCTATTGGCAGATACTGTGCCGGGTAATTGACCATTGTGTAAAACTCCGCAACAAGGGCAAGCGCCAATAACAGTGTTGAGAAAATAAGATGAATTTTAGCTGATGTTTGCTTTTTGTCTTGCATATTGAATCTCCCTCCGTGGATATCTTTCGCAAATTTCATGTTTCATTTTATTGTATAAACCCTAACTCCACTCTCGAATCCACAGCTTCGCAACTAAGATTCTCGATTTTTGTTGCCATGCATACAATAAAATAGACTACTTCTATTATAACTTGAAGTAGTCTGAATGTCGATATTTTTTTGTGACTATAATCCTATTTAAAGCACAATTTATAATATTTTCTATAAATGAAGTAAGATGCCACACAGGTCACAATTTCTGTTACCGGAAAAGCCACAAACACTCCTGTTGCTCCAACTCCTGATATGCGGCTCAAGGCAAAGGCAGCCGGAATAATAATCACAACATATCTAAGCAGCGAGACAACCAGCGATGGCATTCCCCTGCCCAGTGCCTCAAGCACACCGCAGCAGGTAACTGATACTGCTGAAAAAATAAATCCTATGCTTATTATTCGAAGTGCCTGAACACCAATGGCTATTGTCTCCTGACTGGATGTGAAAATTCCAATAAGCTGGCCCGGTATAAACATTGACAACGCCATGCCAACAGCCATAACTATTGCATTTATGCCAAGGGAGGTCCTGAAAACACTCTGCACTCTCTTTTCCTCACCTGCACCATAATTGTAGCTGACGATTGGTCTGATTCCCTGAATGACGCCGCTGGCACTGAGATAGATAAAGGTCTGGAGCTTGAAATATGCTCCCAGCACAAGGATATATTTATCAGAAAATACTGCAACTATACCATTAAGCGCCGAAATCAAAACAGATGGCAGTGCCATATTTAACGTGGCAGGAACTCCAACCAGATAGAGGCTGCACATAAGCTCCTTTGGGAAAGCCAGATTTTTTCTGCTGAAGCTGACCGGAATAGGTTTTACAATCATAAAGATGATATAGGCAAGCAGGGTCAGAGTCTGTCCGATTCCCGTTGCGTAGGCAGCTCCTGCGATTCCCCATTCAGGGAAAGGACCGATTCCAAAGATAAGCAGTGGGTCCAGAACAATATTTGCAACAAATCCAACCAGCATGCATACCATGGTTTCCTTCATCCTGCCCACGGCCTGGAAAACTTTTTCTATACAGATTCCTGCCATTATGATGACTGAGAACAGGAAGGCTCTGTTGGCATAGGCAAGTGCCATGTCAAGGATAACCTGATTTTCTGTATACAGGGACAAAAACCATGGCATTGCAGCAAGGCAGACCACCATAAGTATGATTCCATGTATTATACTGAGGAGCAGTCCTGTTGAAGCAGCCTGATTTGCTGTCTTTTTGTCATTTGCCCCCAGACAGAATGCTATTTTTGCATTTATTCCCACACCAAATCCGACTGCAATCGCAGTCATCAGGCTCTGAATTGGATATACAAGGGAAAGGGCTGTCATTGCGTCCTCGCTGATGCTTGCGACAAAATAGCTGTCTACGATGTTGTAGAGCGAGTTCACTGCCATGGATATTACCATTGGCAATGACATTGATATTACGAGTGGTAAAATTTTCTTTTCCTTCATAAACTCCTGGTTCATGGTGATTCCTCCTGAATTATTGCTGTGTTATCGCATAAACCTAACTGCAAGCATTCTTGCAGTCTGAAATTTTCATCGTACTTATTTTATGCGTTAAAAAAAGCCACACAGAATTAACTGTGTGGCCGAAAAAAGATTTCTCTTGAAAAGTGCCGTGCTCCCATATGGGTTTTATGCGTGCATATTATCATGACTGTTGCATGATGTCAAGAAGTTTTTTATAATCGCTAATCTTCATAATGATATTCTCGTTTTTGGGTCTTGATATAATTAGCAAATGTCAAATATTCATCTCAAATACATCCGAGCCTCATAAGGTCTCAAAACCGCTGCATCACCCGCATCCCTATAATTACTTATAAGAATCTCCATGCCCTGACATTTATCAGCCAGCGGCATATCCACAGTCTCCCCGAAAAAATTGCAGACTACAAGCAGGGTCTGGTCGGCAGTCTTCCTCTCATAGGCAAATATGCTCTCATCATCCTCCAGAAGCAGGCTGTACTCACCATTTACAAATACCGAGTATTCCTTGCGGAGCTCTATGAGCTTTCTGTAGCAATTGAATATAGAATCCGGGTCATCCACCTGACTCTTTGCATTTATATCCTTATAGTTGTCGTTTACCTTTATCCAAGGCCTTCCTGTTGTAAAGCCTGCATTAGCAGAATCATCCCACTGCATAGGTGTGCGGGCATTGTCACGTCCCTTGGCGTAGATGGATTTCATCACATCCTCTTCCGGATAGCCTGCTGCCAGACGCTCTTTGTAGGCATTAAGGATTTCCACATCCTGGTAATCAGCTATGTCATACCTTACATTTGTCATGCCCAGCTCTTCACCCTGATATATATAAGGGGTTCCCTGCATGCCATGAAGCAGAATGGCAAGCATTTTTGCCGACTCTACCCTGTATTCCTTGTCATTTCCCCATCTGGAAACTATACGAGGCAAATCATGGTTGTTCCAAAACAGGCTGTTCCATCCACAATTGTACAAGCCCTTCTGCCAGCGAGTAAATACCTGCTTAAGCTTCTTAAACGGAAGAGGTGCCAAATCCCATTTTTCCTTGCCTTCCTGCTGGTCTAGTCCAATATGCTCAAACTGGAATACCATAGAAAACTCACTACCATCCGGATTGCTGTAGAGCTTTGCCCTGTCAATGTCTGCTCCCCAGGCCTCCCCTACAGTAATCAAATCTCCCTTCTGGAAGGTCTCTCTGCTCAGTTCACGGAAATACTCGTGCAGTCTTGGTCCATTTATTGTAATTTTCTTATCCGGCTCCTTGGCAATCTGGTCGATTACATCAAGCCTGAAACCGCCAACTCCCTTATCCATCCACCAGAGAATCATATCGTAGATTTCCCTGCGCAGCTTTGGATTTTCCCAGTTTAGGTCTGGCTGTTCTGGTAAAAACTGATGGAAATAGTACTGCTTCAGCTCTGGTACCCATTCCCATGCACTGCCTCCAAATACACCTCTCATGTCGTTTGGCGCGGTGCCTTCCTCGCCATCTCTCCAGACATAATAGTCGTGGTATGGGTTGTCCTTGCTCTTTTTTGCTTCCTCAAACCATCTGTGCTTATTAGAGGTATGGTTTAAAACCAAATCCATTATAATCTTTATATTATATTTTCCTGCCTCTCTTATCAGGGCTTCCATGTCCTCCACATTTCCAAACATGGGGTCTATGTCCTGATAATCCGAGATGTCATAACCATTGTCAGCCTGTGGCGACTTGCAGACCGGAGACAGCCAGATTGCATCTATGCCCAGCTTTCCCAGATAGTCCATCCTGCTTATGATTCCTTTTATATCCCCTACTCCGTCCCCGTTGCTGTCCTGAAAGCTCTTCGGGTAAATCTGATATACTACCGCGTTTTTCCACCATTTTTCTTTGTTCATCATCATCCTCCTTTATATTTTTCGTAACTGTTCAGCACCTTCACGATTACCAGCCGCATATTTCTGTACTGAATAGCTGCGTTTTTTTATATTGTGCAGCACAAAGCCCCCATCAACAGGCTGACCTTTGCCGTCACATTTGCTTGTTTGAATTAAATTTTCACCTTAGTCATATTCTAACACGTATTACTGATATTATGGTAGTAAATTTTCGTTGACAATCCTTATTAACTGGTTTTAAACTAACCATACATTAACTAAGCTTAAATAGCTTTCCACACAAAACCTACGCAAATCTGCTGGTATACAGTTGTTTTGACGAACAAAATATGAACTGCTGCGGGTTTCCAATAAACTACGAAACGTAAAAGCATATGCAAATTTAAGCACCCTATCCACGATTCACTCCCGCAGCTAACTTCATATTTTTTCGGCAAAATACACTGTATATCAGTAGATTAACACAACCTAAAATGTGGAAAGCCCAACCAATAATTGTATTCAAGAGGGATAAAATATGAAGCACATAAAGAGTTTTTTCATTATAACAATCAGCATCACCATCATGGCAATCGGTGTATATTTCTTCAAATTTCCAAACAACTTCACCTTCGGCGGCGTAACCGGTGCTGCTGTCGTATTCGCAAACCTGCTGCCTGTGTCAGCCAGTATGTTTTCAACCATTGCAAACATGATTCTGCTGGTCATTGGCTTTATTTTCCTTGGAAAAAACTTTGCCATTAAGACCACTTACGCCACAGTGCTTCTGTCTGTGGAGCTGCTTGCCTTTGAAAAAATAACCCCGCTGACTCATCCACTTTCAAATGAGCCAATGCTGGAGCTTATATTTGCCATCGCACTTCCTGCGATTTCATCTGCCCTCCTCTTCTATGAAGGAGCCTCAAGCGGTGGAACAGACGTAATCGCAATGATTGTTAAAAAATATACAAACGTCGAGGACATAGGCATGGCGCTTTTCCTCACAGACTTGGTAATGATTATCATCGCCTGCTTCGTATTCGACATAAAGACTGCCCTGTATTCATTTGTAGGTCTTGTGGTGAAATCCTTCATGATAGATGCGATTATTGAAAACATCATGCTCAGAAAATCCATTATGCTCATCTGCAATGACAAGGATGTGATTTGCGATTTTATCATCAACGAGCTGGGCAGGAGTGCCACCTATGTGGATGCCAAGGGTGCCTATACCGGCGAGCGCAACTATATAGTTTTCAGTACGCTCACCAAGAAACAGGCTGTGGAGCTCCGCCGTTTTATCCACGCTAACAGGCTCCACGCATTTATGTCCGTCATGAGTACAAGCGAGGTTTTTGGAAAGGGCTTCTCATCCCTTTAATGCCTTTCTCATTGCCATGCCCATGGCATACTCTGATAATGGCTTTTTATACAGGGCTGTGGACAGGGCATACTGCAATACCGCTCCAATTACAACTGTCAGATAGCAGATTAGCACAAGCACACCCAGACTCATATGGTCAATCAGAGTAGATAATAGTCCGCCTTCATAATTATTAAATGATTCTCTGGTAAATATATATGACAGCCCCATCACCGGTACAAGCATTAATACTATCGACAGAGCAAAATACTTATAAACTATAGCACTGTAGAAATTCAGGACTATACAAAACATACATACTGAAAGCAGTACATACATCAGTCCCCCTTTATTTTCAGGACAAGACCTTATCTCAAAAATCTTTAGCAGCACTATGATGGTCATTGCAATCAATCCAAAGAAAAAGTTTAATAAAGCCGGATACAAAACCTGTAATTTCTTTTTATATGGTGAGGAGGCAACCATATTGCTCATTCCCATACCATACAAAAGCTGCGAAACATAAACTGGTGCAAGAACAATAAAGTAGGCTCCTATCCAATGCATTCCATGAAAAAAATACTCCCACACAAATCCAACGATTACGAAAACAATCATGAAAATCATCTGAACCTTTGCCTTAAAGCCATATAAGGATAGCTGTAAAGCCTTTTTAAAATCATTTATCATAGTAACATCCCTCCATCTTTTTACATCCAGTCCTAACGCTTATTGCCGAAATCACCACTGCAAGCAGAGGACACAGGACAGTGCCCCATTTTGCGCAGTTGATTGCTGCTGCTATAAAGGAATAGGCAAAGCCTGCCAGATAACAAAACAAAAACCCTGCCATTATACTTGAAAAAAATCTGCTTAACCAGATTACAAGCGACATTACGGCACCTGCCAGCCAGTATATGTTCCAGGCAAATATTATGTCGTTTATGCCTGACAAGCTGCCACTCCTGCCCACTGATACTGCTATATATGACAGGCTGATAAGTGCCATGTAGACGTATCTTCTGATACAGTCAATGAGCACCACATTTTTCATGTACTTACCCCCTGCCCTGGATGCCTGCACCAGCCCCAGTCCCGTGTAGTCCTTTGCCTGTATGCCGCCCAGCATCCAGCTATCTGCAAAAATCTCATAGGCTGTCTCTGTACACAAAAGCCCAAGCAGTGCCAGTGTGGTCATATTATTTACCGACATCATAATCCCCAGTGCCAGCAGTGCTATTGGAAAAATCACCAGCACCAGCCACCTGTAGAGTCTGGGTGTATAGCTTAAATAACATTTTATTGCTCTCATAATATCCCCCCTACAGCAAATGAATCTTAGTGCCCTTTTTCATAACTGCCACACTGATTTGTGAAAGGCTCGGTGCAGATACCTGGATGTCAAGACCAGCCAGCCTGTTTAAGTCCTCTGCAAGACAGATGCCCTCGTAGCCATATGCGTTTTTGTTGATGGAATAGAGGATTTTCTCTGCCTTTTCAGTGTCCTCTGCTTCACCCTTTACCAGGATGTATTTCTCCTTCAAATCCTCCACAAAGCCCTGTTCTGCCACATGTCCCTGCTCCATGATAATTGCGTAGTCTGTGACATTTTCCATATCTGCAATATTGTGGGTGGAGAAAAATACAGTCTTTTCTCCCTCTCCCTGCCCGATATAATCATGTATCATGTCGCAGAGCACATCCCTCATCAGTGGATCAAGGGGCGAAGCCGGCTCATCCAGCAGAAGCAGCTCTGTCTCTCTGGCAAGCACTCCTGCCAGCATGAGCTTCATGCGGTTTCCATCCGAGAGGCTGCTGACCTTTTTACCCCATCCAACCTTTCCAAGCTTTGCGATTTGGAGCATATCCACATACTTCTCATATTTTTCCTTGCTGAAATTTTGAAACAAAAGACTGTTTATCTCCTCCACCTGAGTCACAGTCCAGCCTGGCAGATAATAGCTGCCCGGTCCTGTGTAGCCTATCATTTCCTTTACAGGATTACCATCCTTTTCCCTGTCCTTGTCTGACCACTTATCAAAAAATCTTATACTGCCCTTGTAATCCAGGCGGATTCCTGCGAGTATATTGAGCAGTGTAGTCTTGCCTGCACCATTTTCTCCAATCAGAGCTGTGGCAAAGCCCTTTGGTATCTCAAGCTCCGGGATATCCAGTGCGAATCCTCCCTTAAACTTTTTCTTTAAATCCTTAATCTGAATTGCTGCGCTTACCCTTTCCATAACAAGCCTCCTAATCTTTCATGGATAACATCATTTCAAAAACTTCTCTTACTTCTGCGTCTGTGATTCCTGCATTTCTGGCAGCCTTTATGCCGTCACCGATACATTCCTCAACCCTGCGCATCTGCTGCTCTTTGAGCATTTCCTTATTCTGTGCATTTACCTGAAAGCCCCTGCCCTGCATGGCAGTTACCAGACCTTCCTCCTCCAATAGCTCATAGGCCTTCATAGTGGTTATGACGCTGATTTTTAACTCCTTCGCCAGACCCCTGATGGATGGGAGATACTCACCCTGCTGCATCTTTCCGGATAAGATGTCAGCCCGGAAGGCATCGGCTATCTGCTGGTAAATTGGAACACCTGATGTCTGTGATAATTTCATTTGCTCCTCCTGTTATAGCTGTTTATACTGTATATATACTGTTTATACTTTATATATACAGTATGAACAGGTATTTGTCAATATTAATTTATAATTTACTTAATCTCGCTTTTTTAGGCACATTAAGTAAATTATAACCAACCCAATCATTGACACACCTCTTCTCATGGTGCTATCATCCGCAGTAGATAAGGAGAATTAAATATTATGCGTGATTTTACAGATGCTTATATGAAATTAGAAACCAACCTCACCGATTCCATCGCCGAGGAACAGGCTAAGCTTGGATATAGAAAAGAGTCTATCAGATTATACTATCCATTAGATTCCCTGAACCACTTTTTTGATTGTCAGGGTTCTGTTGATGATATGGTAGATAGTTTACAGGGATTTTCCGATTATGTATCAGAAAGACTTGGAGCTGTGGAGATTTCCCACAAGGGAAAGAGATTCTGCTTCTGCCTGTCTCCACAGGCAACCGAGTATGTTCACAATAATAAATCCGACAATGGCTTTATATATGAATTAGTTGATATCGTGCAGGACAAAAGCACAAATCTTGACACCATAATCGCACTTTTTAGGAAGTGGGATGATGGCTGTGCAGTTGAAAAAATCGACAATGGCGAGTTTGATATGATGATTAAATTCAACAACTATGACGACCCTTATTTTTACTGCTTCAAGGACGAGGGCTGTCATGTCATCTATCACAGATTTCTGCCTGAGGATTACAGGGATTTATTATAATGATTTTGTTTTTCACAATTTTCACCTATCAATTTACTTTTTCACTAGCTGCTTGTTATAATACATATATATTTTAATGCACAGGAGAAAAATATATGTTAAGCAAGAGAGATTTTCTAAAATATGCCTCTAAACTGGCATTTCCTATTATGATACAAAACCTGATCAGCACCCTGGTCAATATGGCTGACACCATCATGCTGGGCTATGTGAGCCAGACCGCCATGTCAGCTTCCTCGCTGGCTAATCAGTTCACATTTGTACTGTTTTGCCTATATTATGGGCTTTCTGCCGGTACTTCTGTTTTGTGCGCCCAGTATTTTGGAAAGGGTGATAAAAAAACAGTAGAAAAAATAATTGGTCTGGCAGAGCGTCTATCCATAATTGTATCGCTGGTTTTCTTTGTTATATCCTTCTCTTTCCCAGCTTCTATTATGAGAATATTTACCAGCAGTCCTGATACTATAGCGGCAGGAAGCCAGTATCTTAAGGTTGTTTCCTTCTCATTTATTTTTATGGGATTTTCGCAGATATTTATGAGCGCACTTAGGAGTGTAGGAAAGGTCCTTCTGCCTTCTACTATATACATTATCTCACTTTGCGTAAATGTAGTTTGCAATGCCTCATTTATATTTGGATTATTTGGGCTTCCAAAGCTTGGGGTAACCGGTGTTGCCCTTGGAACTGTAATTGCACGTATCGTGGAAGTTTTAATTTGTCTTATATATTCTCTTGTCAGCAAGGGAATCAAATTCCGTGTTAAATACTTATTTGCCAAAACTGGTGTTTTAATGTCTGACTTTATCAAAATAGCAGCGCCTTCCGTTGTGAATGATGTTGTCTGGAGTCTGGCAAGCTCGGTTTTTGCCGCTATTCTTGGGCATATTGGTGACGATATGGTCGCCGCAAATGCCGTGGCTATCATGGTTGTAAATATTGGAGCTATCGCCTGTCGTGGCTTTGCCAATGCCACTACAATCATTGTCAGTCAAGAGCTGGGGCAGAACCATATTGAAGCTGCAAAGGAATATGGCAGGCGTATGCTCTACATCACAATCGCAGTAGCTCTGATTGGATGCGCTATTATAATTGCAATCCGACCAATAATGATTGATTTTTATCGCGACAAGCTTTCCGAAACTGCCATATCATATCTGGGCAGTCTCATGATTATGACCACCTGGCGTCTTATTGGTGAGGGTATCAACACCTGCCTCATATGTGGCTGCTTCCGTGGTGGCGGTGATGCCAAGTTCGGCATGATTACTGATACCCTGTGCATGTGGCTTATTGCGGTTCCGCTTATGGCGATTGCGGCTTATGTGTTTAAGCTGCCACCGCTTGGAGTGTACTTTGTCATGACGCTGGATGAGTTTGAGAAAATGCCCTTTGTGTTCTGGCACTACAAGAAGGGGAACTGGACCAAGAATATTACAAGAGAGTTTGAATAACTCCATAGGTTATACATAAAAGCTGCCACTGGCAGCGTCTCTTGCATACTTTAGTAAAAGGCAGGACGCTATCGTAACACCCGATAAAGCTTCCTGCCTCATTTATTTATCTCTTTTTCTTAATCCTTCTCTTATAGCCCTCTCTCAGCTTCTCCTCCAAAACCGTGAGATTCCTGAACAGCGATTCTGCTGCAAATCCAAACACAATCATGAGAAGAATACATATACTTGACAGATTGCTCAGCGCAAACAAATCCTTCAGAAAATATACGCACAGCACAAATCCCGCAACGTTTATACTGATTACCACATATTTCATGGTATTTAATGGCTCGCTGATTTTGAATAAAATCATAAATCCTACAACTGCCAGTACCATGGTTGCTATTGTACCTATGCTTTCCTCCGGTATGGAAAAGACTGCTCCGCACACAACCAGAGCACTAATGGCGATTACATCCGTTAGTCCGCCGGGCAGAGCCTTTAGCATAACATTTGTCAGGAAATGTCCCTTGATTCTCTCCTTATTAGGCTCCATTGCCAGAAGGAATCCCGGCAGTCCTATGGTAAACATGCTGATAAGCGATATCTGCGATGGCTCCAGTGGGTAGGTAAACATAGAGATAACCGAAAACAGGGCAAGCAATAAGGAAAATATATTTTTTACCAGAAAGAGGCTGGCTGAACGCTCGATATTATTTACCACCCGGCGTCCCTCATACACCACATCCGGCATGTGCACAAAATCCGAATCCAGGAGTACAACCTGTGCCGCCTGGGCTGCTGCCTCACTTCCCGACGCCATGGCAACACTACAGTCTGCGTCCTTCATGGCAAGAATATCGTTTACACCATCTCCTGTCATGGCTACAGTGTGTCCCTTCCGTTGCAATGCTTTAACAAGCTGCTGTTTCTGCTTAGGCGTAACTCGTCCGAAAACAGTGTACTGGGAAACAGCCTTTGCAATTTTCTCCTTGCTGTCAAGGCTGGCAGCATCAATATACCTGTCTGCATTTTCTATTCCTGCCTGCATGGCAATCTGAGAAACAGTCTTTGGATTGTCACCAGAGATAACCTTTATGGCAACCCTCTGCTTCTTGAAATATTCAAAGGTCTTAACCGCATTCTGACGAATCGGATTTGCCAGTGCCACAAAGCCAAGCGGGATAGTCTTATCAGGGTCACGCCTTGCAAAAAGCAGGACTCTGTCTCCTTTTTCAGTGTAGGACTGTGTCTCATCCTCTACCATATGAAAATCATCACCCAGGATAAACTCCGGTGCTCCCAGCAGATATGTGCCATCTGCAAATGTTATGCTTCCGTACTTGCGGCTGGATGAAAAAGCCTGCTGGTCTATTATTCTGCCTGTAATATCATTATGTGAATTGTGTATTTTCAAACCAGAATCACCGGTTTTTACAAAGCCTTCAGCATATTCCTTAAGGGCAAGCATTGTGGCATTGTTATCTTTTGAGGCATAGGCATAGCGTACAATCAACTTTTTCAATTCATCCAGTGACAGCTCTGGATGACATGCTGTTTGTTCCTGCTTCTGCAGTAAGCTATTCTCCTTCATGCAAGACTGTACATTGTCTTCCGGCTTTAACTGGCTCTCATTCTTGCTGGACTGGTCATTATATGCCGGCTTTGAACCGCTCCCACATAAAAATATATCGCTGACCTTCATATCCGGCTCTGTTATGGTACCGGTCTTGTCAACGCAGAGCACATCTACACGGGCAAGGGTCTCAATACTCTTCATGTCGTGAAGCAGCACCCTTTTATTGGCAAGCTTCATGGTGCTTAAAGCCAGCGCAATTGTGGTCAGCAGGTAAAGTCCCTCCGGAATCATTCCGATAATTGCGGCAACTGTGGATGTCACGCTCTTGCTGATAGACACATCATTCACAAAATGACTCTGCCAGAACAGGATAATTCCGATAGGAATAATCACAATTCCAATCCACTTGACAATCTGGTTAATGGAACGTATCATTTCCGACTGCTCTTTGCTTCCCATGGATTTTGCCTCCATGCTGAGCCTTGAAATGTATGATTCATTTCCCACCTTTTCAAGCCGTGCATAGCACTCTCCTGACACCACAAAGCTGCCTGACATAAGAGTGCTTCCCACAGGCTTTTCCACCTCGTCAGCTTCACCTGTGAGCAGGGATTCGTTTACCTGAATACTTCCGTCAATCACCACCGCATCTGCGCAAATCTGCTTTCCGGCTGTCAGCAGGATTACATCATCCTTCACCAGCTTTTCCGTGGCAATCTGCGTCATTTCACCATTTCTGATGACATCCGCATGGGGTGCGTTTAATAGGCTCATTTTCTCAAGAGTCTTCTTGGCGCGCAGCTCCTGCACGATACCGATTACTGTATTTCCTATAATTATTGGTAAAAATGTGAGATTACGAAAAGACCCCACCGCTACAAGCAGTATGGTGATAATCAGAAAAATCAGGTTAAAATATGTACATACATTGGAAACTATTATTTCCTTTGTAGTTTTGTCCGTTGATATATCAGTGTGATTTGTGAGCCCCTGCTCTATTCTTTGCTCTACTTCTGCATCCGTTAAACCTATATGCTCCATGACTTCTCCCTGCTGTACTCATTATATGTGTTTTTTCTATCATGTGCTTTCGCACATTCCGAATAATAACATGTTTTGTATTTATAGTGATACAATCTGAGATTATATTCAATGCAGAATTCATTAAAAGTTTATGAAGAGTTTCTAAATATAATTACAGCCATGCCTTATCCATTATCTGTTTCCACTCCATTTCATATTCTTTCTCGTTATTTGCTTCATCTAACCCCTCTCTTTGTATTTTAAAGCCTTCTCTTTGATAAAAGTCTATCGCCCTTGTATTCTTCTGATAGACATTTAAAAGCAGCTTACTCTTTTTCCCTTTTGCATATTCTAGCAGAAGCCTGCCTATGCCCTGCGACTGCGCCTCTTCTGATACGAAAATGCCCTCTATGTATTCTCCATTCATGCCTATAAAGCCCTGTATTTTTTTCCCATCCTCATATACATAGACTTCAGCCTGTGGCAGCATTTCCTTCACAGCCTCGTAATTACTCTTCCAATATTTGTCAGGAATAAAATCATGTGCCTTTAAATTGGTATTTAACCATATATCAGCGACTCTGTTTATGTCTGTTTTTTCTAATTTTCTAATCATAACTACATCCTCACCAACCGAACCTACCGTCTGCAGCCACTCTGGATGCATAGCAACATCAAACACTGTCTACACCTCACCCCACAGCCTCGGTCTCCTCGGTCTTATCCATGACCTCGTTCTCCACAATAGCTGAGAGCTTCTCTTTTATAATGCGTGAGTTTTCGCCTGCCTGGATAGATAGAACGCCCTCTATCACAAGCTCCATGGATAGCGCCTCTGCCGCTCCGCTCTTTTCCAGCTTGCGTGCAATAGGAATACATATCCAGTTGGCAATGATAGAGCCATAGAGGGTCGTAATCAGTGCCAGTGACATGCCGGAACCGATTGCCGAAGGATCCGAGCCCATGGTTTTCATCATATTAATCAGTCCAATCAGGGTTCCAACCATGCCCCAGGCAGGAGCATAGGCGCCAAAATCCTCCCAGAATTTTACTCGTTTTTTATTACAATCGTAGGTATGCGTCAATTCTGCTTCCAGAATGTCTCTGACCAGTTCCGGATCTGCTCCGTCCACAACCAGCTGAATGCCCTTTTCCAGATAAGGGTTGCCCAAATCCTGCGTTATATCCTCCAGTGACAACAAGCCTTCTTTTCTTGCCCTGTCTGACATTTGCAGAATTGTCTGAGTCAATTGTCCGGCATCTACCTCATTATTTTTAAAAGCGACCAACAGACCTTTTGCGCCATAAGCAAAATCCCCAAAAGAATCGGCGGTGGTAAGCACCGCGCAAAGGGCTCCGCCTGCTGTCAAAATAAAGGATGGCAGATGCAGATAATCAACAACCGACGACAGACCTCCATTCGTTGCCACTCCAAATATAATTGCCATAAAGCAAAGGAAAAATCCCATCATCCCAGCCTTGTTTAGTTTCATCTTTTATCACTCCTTGTCTCATTTGTTATGATAAAAGCATAGAGGATGTGGGGCGTAAAGAAAACCTACGAATCGTAGAATGACTCTACTCTTTGTTTTTTCGCCTCTACTACATACGTTGTTCCAGTAGAAAAAGGACGAGATATGCAATCAACGCATACAATATGGATAAAATACAGACTGCCAGATTTGCTCCAAGGACAATCGTACTTTTCACATTTCCAATGACGCAAATCACCGCTACCAGACTTTCACATATAGCCACAGGAATCACAATCCTGCGCAAGAACGGAATCACTTCCTTTTTGGCCCTTTTCCCTGAAAATAGGGTCAGCGCCACACAGATACAGGCCAAGACCAAAAACGACGGCACATCCAGATACCATGCCATATTTAACCCGGATAACGAAAATAATCCTGCCATCCCCAAAACCAGTAAAATACCACCCAGGATTAAAGACCAGCGGTTTTGCTTTTTAGTCTCATGATTTTCCTGCAGGAGATAGAGCATATTATCCTCTGCCCTTTTCGGATATTCCTCTGGCGGAAGTTTCTCGCCGGAAAGCAGTTCGTTGATACTGATATGTAAAGCTGCACACAAATCCTCCATATAGGAAACATCCGGCATTCCCTTACCAGTTTCCCATTTTGAGATTGTTTTGTCGCTGATGTGCAGGATATCTGCCAGCTCTTTTTGCGTCATTTCATTTGCTCTGCGCATCTTTTGTATAAATGAACCTATATTTTCCTGTGCCATGGTTTACTCCTGTAATTTCTTTGTGGTTTGATTAGCCTAGATGACTTTCAAAGCAGAGATACTTTCCCACACATTCAAATCCACATTCTTTTGCGTCCGCCTCACCATCTTCATCACAAAAGAAGGTCATGACTCTGCCAGCTCTGCTCTTTGCATCAGCTAATGCGGCATTTATTAATTCCTTAAACAAATCCGAATCATATTCACCCTTGTTCATGTCAATGCCGAAAATCTCATACCAGTCATGTCCTCCTAAAATAATGCACCATCAATAATAAAACCCTTCTCTCCGAAGCAGCT
>URLU01000006.1 GCA_900548765.1 uncultured Lachnobacterium sp. | reverse complement strand
AGTAGTTGCCTCAGTTTCCTGCATATATGGTCTGGGAAGTCCTGATGAATGGGCAGGCATGAGCCTTTCACTGCGACCGGGACAGGAAAAGGACAGGGATGATGTGGCGAGAGCCCTTATAGACATGCAGTATATGCGGAATGACATGGATTTTCACCGAGGAACCTTCAGGGTACATGGAGATGTGCTGGATATTTTTCCTGCTAATGCTGAGGACACAGCGGTAAGAGTTGAGTTTTTCGGTGATGAGATAGACCGGATTGTTGAGGTTGATGTGCTGACAGGAGAGGTCAAGTGCTCGCTGGAGCACACCATGATTTTCCCTGCCTCACATTATGTTGTCTCACAGGAGAAAATAAATGCTGCCTGCGAAAATATAGAGAAAGAGCTGGAAGAGCGTGTTAAGTATTTTAAGGGCGAGGACAAGCTTATAGAGGCCCAGAGAATTGCAGAGAGAACTAACTTTGATATAGAGATGATGAGGGAGACAGGTTTTTGCTCAGGAATCGAAAATTATACCAGACATCTGAATTTTGCAAAGCCTGGGGAGCCTCCTATGACCCTTATAGACTTCTTCCCGGATGATTTCCTTATAATAGTAGACGAGTCCCACATCACTGTGCCACAGATTGGTGGAATGTACGCAGGAGACAGGTCCAGAAAGACTACCCTGGTGGACTATGGTTTCAGACTGCCATCGGCCCTTGATAACAGACCTCTGAATTTTGAGGAGTTTGAGCAGAAGATTGACCAGATGCTTTTCGTTTCAGCAACCCCTAATAAATATGAGGATGAGCATGAGCTTTTGAGAGTGGAGCAGATTATCAGACCGACAGGGCTTCTCGACCCTGAGATATCAGTGAGACCTGTGGAGGGACAGATTGATGACCTGGTATCTGAGGTTAACAAAGAGACGGCTAACCACCATAAGGTGCTTATAACCACACTTACCAAGCGCATGGCTGAGGATTTGACCAACTACATGGCAGAGCTTGGTATCAGGGTTAAATACCTTCATTCCGATATAGATACATTGGAGCGTGCTGAGATAATCAGGGACCTGCGTCTGGATGTCTTTGATGTGCTTGTGGGTATCAATCTCCTGAGAGAGGGTCTGGATATTCCGGAGATTACTCTGGTTGCTATTCTTGACGCGGACAAGGAGGGCTTCCTGCGTTCTGAGACTTCACTTATCCAGACCATAGGAAGAGCTGCGAGAAACAGCGAGGGTCATGTGATAATGTACGCTGACAAGATGACTGATTCTATGCAGGCTGCCATAGATACAACTGAGCGCCGTAGAAAAATACAGCAGGAGTACAATGAAGCCCATGGAATTACTCCTCAGACAATCAAGAAATCTGTCAGGGATTTGATTGCCATATCCAAGAAGGTTGCGGCAGAGGAGATGAGCCTGACTGTAGATCCTGAGTCAATGAGTAAGAAGGAGCTTGAAAAGACCATTGCTGACATAGAAAAGAAGATGAAGAAGGCGGCAGCAGAGCTTAACTTTGAGGCTGCGGCTGAATATAGGGACAGGCTTATTATGCTCAAAAATAATCTGCGTGATATAAGCAAGGGCTAAATATATACAGAAAGAGGACTTACAATGGCAAAGAAAGAACGTAAGTATATTAAAATAAGAGGTGCAAACGAGCACAATCTAAAAAGTGTAAGCATTGACATACCAAGGGATGAGTTTGTGGTTTTGACCGGTTTATCAGGTTCTGGTAAATCATCCCTTGCGTTTGACACAATATATGCAGAGGGACAGAGACGGTATATGGAGTCTCTGTCATCCTATGCCAGACAGTTCTTGGGGCAGATGGAAAAACCAAATGTTGATTCAATAGAGGGATTGCCACCGGCTATTTCAATTGACCAGAAGTCAACAAACAGAAACCCAAGGTCCACAGTGGGAACAGTTACAGAGATATATGATTATTTCAGACTTTTGTATGCAAGAATCGGTATACCACACTGTCCTAAGTGCGGGCGTGCTGTCACCAAGACCAGCATAGACCAGATGGTAGACTATGTCATGACACTTCCAGAGAGAACGAGAATCCAGCTGCTTGCACCGGTTGTCAGAGGCAGAAAGGGTGAGCACCAGAAGCTTTTTGAAAAGGCAAAGAAGAGCGGTTATGTAAGAGTTGTGGTTGACGGCAATATGTATGAGCTTACAGAGGAGATAGCTCTTGATAAAAATATTAAGCATAATATTGATATTGTTGTAGATCGTCTTGTAATCAAGCCGGGCATAGAGAAGCGTCTGACAGATTCACTGGAAAACTGCTTTGACCTCACAGATGGCAATGCAGTTGTTGATGTCATAGATGGGGAAAAAATCAATTTTTCACAGAATTTTGCCTGCCCTGACTGCGGAATAAGCCTGGATGAGATAGAGCCTAGAAGCTTTTCATTTAACAATCCATTTGGTGCCTGTCCGACCTGTTTTGGTCTGGGCTACAAGATGGAGTTTGACGAAGACCTGATGATACCGGATAAGAGCCTGTCCATATCAGAGGGGGCGGTTCAGGTCATGGGCTGGCAGTCCTGCACAGACCCAAAGAGCTATACCTATGCTACACTTAGGGCACTTTCAGAGGGATATGGCCTAGACTTGGATGTGCCATTTAAGGACTTGCCAAAGGATATGCAGAAGATATTCCTGCGCGGCGGCGATGGCAGACTTCTTAAGGTGCGCTATAAGGGACAGCGTGGCGAAGGGGTATATGATTTGCAGTGGGAAGGTCTTGTGAAAAATGTTGAGAGAAGATACCGCGAGACATTTTCAGAGACAGCAAAGGCAGAGTATGAGCAGTTTATGAGGATTACCCCATGTCCAGACTGCAAGGGACAGAGGCTAAAGCCTACATCACTTGCTGTGACAGTGGCTGACAAAAATATATATGACATGACCTCCATGTCGGTTAAGGATTTGTGTGATTTTCTGGAAACCATAGAATTGACTAATCAGCAGCATTTTATCGGAGACCAGATTTTGAAGGAGATAAAGGCGAGGGTAGGCTTCCTTAAATCAGTTGGACTTGATTATCTTACCTTATCAAGAGCTACAGCCAGCTTGTCAGGTGGAGAGGCACAGAGAATCAGGCTTGCTACACAGATTGGCTCTGGTCTTGTCGGAGTGGCATATATTCTCGATGAGCCTAGTATCGGACTTCACCAGAGAGACAATGATAAACTTTTAAATGCACTTATGGATTTAAAGAATCTGGGGAATACTCTTATTGTTGTAGAACATGATGAGGATACTATGAGGGCTGCGGATTTTATTGTAGATATCGGACCCAAAGCCGGCTCCCATGGTGGAGAAGTGGTGGCATATGGTACCGCTGAGCAGATTATGAAATGCAAGAATTCTATAACCGGAGCTTATCTTAGCGGCAGAATCAGGATTCCGGTTCCGGAAGAACGTAGAAAACCGACAGGTTTTATAACTGTTAAAGGTGCCAGAGAGAATAATCTTAAAAATATAGATGTGGATTTTCCACTGGGAATCATGACCTGCGTTACAGGAGTGTCTGGTTCGGGAAAGAGCTCGCTCACCAATGAAATCCTTTACAAGCATCTGGCTAAGAAACTGAACCGGGCAAGAACCATTCCGGGAGACCATGATGATATAATCGGAACAGAGCAGCTTGATAAGATTATCGATATTGACCAGTCTCCAATAGGCAGAACACCCAGGTCAAACCCTGCTACCTATACAGGCATATTTGATATGATAAGGGACCTGTTTGCAGCAACTGCCGATGCCAAGGCGAGAGGCTACAAAAAAGGCAGATTCAGCTTTAATGTCAAGGGTGGACGCTGCGAAGCCTGCAGCGGTGACGGAATATTAAAGATTGAGATGCATTTCCTTCCGGATGTATATGTGCCCTGCGAGGTGTGTGGCGGAAAGCGTTATAACAGAGAGACCCTTGAGGTTAAATACAAGGGAAAGAGCATATATGATGTGCTGGATATGACTGTTGAGGAGGCACTTGAGTTCTTCAGGAATGTGCCTAGAATCCACAATAAGATTCAGACCTTATATGATGTGGGCTTGTCCTATATCAAGCTTGGACAGCCATCCACAGAGCTGTCGGGTGGTGAGGCACAGCGTATCAAGCTCGCCACAGAGCTTAGCAAAAAGAGCACTGGAAAGACCATATATGTGCTTGATGAGCCAACAACAGGACTTCACTTTGCAGATGTGCATAAGCTGGTTGAGATTCTCCGCAGACTCTCAGATGGCGGAAATACGGTAGTTGTAATTGAGCACAATCTGGATGTGATAAAGACTGCGGACTATATAATTGACATGGGACCTGAAGGCGGAGACGGAGGCGGAACTGTTATTGCTACAGGTACACCTGAGGAAATATGCAGGGTACCAGAGTCCTATACAGGCCAGTTTTTGAAGCCATATCTGGAAAGATAAATTAATTTTTTCTTAAATATAGCCTCATAGTGAAAAAAACCTTTGAAAAATGGAATTATTTGTATATAATTAATTCGAATATGTAAAATATGATTAACTGAGTTTTTATGCCCTGAGGCATATGACGAAATTAAATAGATGCAAATAAAATGAAAGGGGCTATTAGGATTATGATGGCAGGATCTGACATAGGAATTGATTTAGGTACAGCGAGTATTTTAGTATATATAAAGGGAAAAGGTGTAGTATTAAAAGAGCCTTCAGTTGTTGCTTTTGACAGGGACACAAACAGAATCAAGGCAATTGGCGAGGAGGCCAGACTGATGCTCGGCAGGACACCTGGCAATATTGTGGCAGTAAGACCACTTCGTCAGGGTGTAATCTCAGATTATACAGTTACTGAGAAGATGATTAAGTACTTTATCCAGAAAGCTCTTGGCAAGAAGAACTTCCGTAAGCCAAGAATCAGCGTCTGTGTTCCATCAGGAGTTACAGAGGTTGAGAAGAAGGCCGTTGAGGACGCCACATATCAGGCTGGTGCCCGTGAGGTAGAGATTATCGAGGAGCCAATTGCAGCAGCAATCGGAGCTGGAATAGACATTGCAAGACCATGTGGAAACATGATTGTAGATATAGGTGGTGGTACATCAGATATCGCTGTTATTTCTCTTGGAGGTTCTGTTGTCAGCACATCAATCAAGATTGCTGGTGATGATTTTGACGAGGCACTTGTCAGATACATGAGAAAGAAGCACAATCTCCTTATCGGTGAGAGAACAGCCGAGGATATCAAGATTAAGATTGGTACATGCTATCCACTTGCATCCAATGAGACAATGGATGTGCGTGGACGTAATCTGGTAACTGGACTTCCTAGAACAATCACAGTAAGCTCTGAGGAGACAGAGGAAGCTCTTCGTGAGCCTACTCTTCAGATTGTTGAAGCTGTACACTCAGTACTTGAGAAGACTCCACCAGAGCTTGCAGCAGATGTGGCAGACAGAGGAATTGTACTCACAGGCGGCGGTTCACTTCTTCGTGGACTTGAGGAGCTTATCGAAGAGAGAACCGGTATCAATACAATGACAGCAGAGCAGCCAATGACATGTGTTGCCATCGGAACAGGAAAATATGTTGAGTTCCTTTCTGGAAAGAGAGACGACGACTAATTTGATATGTTGTATACATGTGGATGGAGCACAGGCTGATTATATTTCTGCATGTTAAAGGATAGTTAGAAAGACACCGCATATGTGGTGTTTTTCTTGCATATGGAAGAGTATTCGATTAAAATATAATAAGGGTTAATATTTTGAAAAAGATACCGATAAACATAATGAAGTTATATTCTTTTATATGTAGATATACAGGAGACACAAAATGGTAAAAGGTCTATATACTGCCTATACAGGCATGATAAATCAAATGAAGCGATTGGATGTCATGACAAACAATCTGGCAAATGCGGATACAACCGGATATAAGAAGGAGGGAACGACTTCCCATTCCTTTGAACAGCAGCTTGCAGTCAGAATCCATGATTCTTCAAATTATGATTTGCCAAAGAAGCTTGGTGGAATCAAGCAGGGAGTCCGTCTGGGTGAGACTTACACAGACTGGACAAGTGGAAGCTTTAAAGTAACGGACAATGCCACAGATTTGGCGCTTGATGGTGATGGATTTTTTGCCGTAGAATTTACAAATAAAGACGGAGAGACATCTGTTAAATACACAAGAGATGGAGCCTTTAAGATTACAAACGAAGGATATCTGGTTACAGCGGATGGAAACCATGTACTCAATGCCACTGGTGCATTAAATGGTGATGCAGGTCAGGCAAACTGGATTAAAATAGACCCAACAAAGGATTTTGAGATAGATCAGCTGGGAGCTGTTTCACAGAATGGGCAGATAGTTGGCACTGTGGGAGTTGTGGACATTGATAATTATGATTACATTTCAAAATACGGAGAGAACCTGTATGATTTGACAGCCGGAGGCAATGTGGTGGCAGGCAATGCATCAATAGAGCAGGGAGTGCTTGAGACATCAAATGTCCAGGTGGTATCTGAAATGGTAAATATGATTACAATCCAGAGAGCATACGAGGCTGGACAAAAGGTAATCACAGCAGTAGATGAGACCTTGGATAAATCTGTTAATGACGTAGGACGAGTACAGTAAGGAGATAAATTAGTATTATGATGAGAGCACTTTATACTGCCGCAACAGGAATGATTGCTGAGCAGACAAATGTTGACACAATAGCAAACAACTTATCAAATGTTAATACATATGGATACAAGAAAGAGAGGACAGAGTTCAAATCTCTCCTGTATCAGACAATCCAGACCAGAACAACCTCAGCTAATGGAGACCAGAAGCCGGTAGGTGCTCAGGTAGGACTTGGAACCAGAGTCGCAGCAACCACATCTATGTATACACAGGGAAGCCTTACAGAGACAGACAACAAGACAGACTTTGCCCTTGATGGTGACGGATTTTTCGCAGTGAGAGCCCTTGATGGACAGACATACTACACAAGAAACGGAGCCTTCACATGGAGCCAGGCAGCAGACGGCAGGACAATACTTGCAGATGCCTCAGGAAATGCAGTACTTGATACAGCTGGCAATGTAATAGCAGTTCCAAACGGGGTGTCATCCGAGAAGATAGATTTTCAGGAAGATGGCAGCGTAGGCTATTATCAGCCAGATGGTACATATGTATCACTTAACCAGACAATGGCTGTATATCAGTTCAACAATCCGGCAGGACTTGATAAAATGGCAGGCAGTCTGCTTGCCCAGACAGGAGCCTCGGGAAATGCAATGCTTGAGAGCACAACAGCAGGACTTAAGCCAAGCAAAGTGTTAGCACAGCATCTTGAGGGCAGCAATGTAAATGTGGCAGACGAGATGGTAAACATGATTGTAGCCCAGAGAGCATATGAGCTTAACTCAAAGGCAATTACTACAGCTGATTCTATGCTGGATACAGCAAACAACCTTAAGAGATAATGTGTTAGGGATTACGAGATGGATAGAGTTAGAAGAGACAAAAGATAGTTAGGAGAGACAGGATGGATGTATCAGCTTTGACCAGCAATTTGACAGCTGCTGCACAAAACAGCGATAAATCAGCTGCGGCAGACAGCATGACAAAATCGCTTCAGAATATATCATCTGATTCAACAGAAGAAGAACTCAAAGGTGTAATCAAAGACTTTGAATCATACTTTGTGGAGCAGATGCTGAAGGAAGTAAAGAAATCTCTTGAAACAGATGAGGGGAGCAGTACCGTATCCCAGTACAAGGATATGTATATGGATCAGGTAATTGAGACAGTAGCCGACCAGCTCGTAGATGAAGTAGGAGAAAACTTCACACAGCAGCTGTATGAGCAGATGAAGAGAAACTATAATATTGACTAATAAGAGAATTCAAATTTAGAGAACATGCTATTGACAGCTTCTCTTGATACTTAGCATAAAGACCTTCGGGAAGATTTTGATAATTTTCCGAGGGTCTTTTTGAGTATAGCTTTATTATTTCTTAGATTTTTATTATAATTGTCTGAGAGTCATCAGTTGTTGATTACGTAAAATAATGGTGCATTTAAACCTTTGGAGGGCATGCAGCGCAGATAGGAGCCCCTATCTGTGCTGTATGCCTTACAAGCCCCCAAATGCACCATTTCAAATACTGAAGAATTAAAACTATACAAAAAGAAATCGAGGAAACAAATTGGAAACTATAAAAGGTTACGTGGACCACATAATATACAGAAACACCGACAACGGCTACACAGTCCTTGTGCTGATTGCAGAAGAGGAAGAGATCACCTGCGTAGGCATTTTCTCAGAAATAGCCGAAGGTGAAAACATAGAAGCCACAGGCGGGTACACCGACCATCAGGTCTACGGACGACAGTTTAAGGTGGAATCCTTTGAGGAAAAAGAGCCGGAGGACGAAATGGCAATCGAGAGATACTTAGGCTCGGGAGCCATAAAAGGAATTGGCATAGCCATTGCAGCGAGAATCGTGAGGCGTTTCAAAAAAGACACCTTCAGAATAATCGAGGAAGAACCGGAGCGCCTGGCGGAGGTAAAGGGAATCAGCCAGAATAAGGCGAGGGAAATCGCTGACCAGGTCAATGCCAAAAAAGACCTGAGACAGGCAATGATATTTTTACAGCAGTATGGCATAACAATGGCACTTGCAGTGAAAATCTATAACAAATACGGCAATGAAGTGTATGGAATTTTAAAAGAAAATCCCTATCGCATGGCAGACGACATAGATGGTGTGGGCTTTAAAACGGCAGACGAGATTGCATCCAGGATAGGCATACGGACAGACTCTGACTTTAGAATACGAAGTGGAATAATATATGCCCTGCAGCAGGCGTCGAATGATGGTCACACATACCTTCCCATGAATGAGCTGACCCAAAAGGCATCTGACTTGCTTGAAATCAGCCCTGAGTTTATTGAGAAGCATTATATGAATCTTGCCATGGACAGAAAGATAGTAATGCAGCAGGATGGAGATGTGACCCAGATTTATTCTAATATCTATTATCATATGGAGGCAAACACAGCCTCACTTTTGAGACAGTTAGATGTAAATTATGATGTGCCGGATATTGAGATAGAGGCAGCTCTTAGAAAAATAGAAAAAAAGACTAATATGAGTCTGGATGGGCATCAGGTGGAGGCTGTAAAGGAGGCTGCCAGAAACGGACTGCTCATTATCACAGGAGGACCGGGAACAGGAAAGACGACAACCATCAACACCATAATCAAATACTTTGAAATGGAAGGCATGGACATTTTTCTTGCGGCACCAACAGGGCGGGCAGCCAAGAGAATGAGCGAGACCACAGGCTTTGAGGCGAGAACCATTCACAGAATGCTTGAGTTAAATGGAGGAGTGGAAGGCAATGCAGGCTTTGAGCGTAATGCCACAAATCCTCTGGAAACGGATGTCATCATAATAGATGAGATGTCAATGGTTGACATTTCACTTATGTATTCCCTGCTGAAAGCAATCGCGGCAGGAACAAGACTTATACTGGTAGGCGACGTCAACCAGCTTCCAAGTGTGGGACCGGGAAGCGTGTTGAAGGATATAATCGACTCTGAGTGCTTCCACACAGTAAAGCTAACGAAGATTTTCAGGCAGGCAAGCACCAGTTCAATTATTGTCAATGCCCATAAAATAAACAAGGGGCAGCCGGTGGCACTGGACAACAAGAACCGGGACTTTTTCTTTTTGAAAAGATATGATGCTGACAAGATAATAAACGTAACACTACAGTTAGTTAAAGAAAAAATGCCTAAATATGTAGACGCGGATGAGTATGATATACAGGTACTTACTCCGATGAGGAAGGGCTTACTTGGGGTAGAGAGGCTTAACACCATTTTGCAGATGTACTTGAATCCACCGGATAAGAGAAAGCGCGAGAAGGAATTCAGAGGTGTGATTTTCAGAGAAGGTGACAAGGTAATGCAGGTTAAGAACAACTATCAGCTTGAGTGGGAAATCCGCACTAGGTACGGACTCAGCATAGACAAGGGCACTGGAATTTTTAATGGAGATACCGGCATTATAGAGGAGATAAACGATTTTGCAGAAACCATGACCATATCCTTTGATGAGGGCAAAATGGTTGAGTATTCATATAAAAATCTGGAGGAGCTGGAGCATGCATACGCTGTTACAATCCACAAGTCACAAGGCTCGGAGTATCCAGCTGTGGTAATTCCACTGCTGACGGGACCACAGATGCTTTTGAACAGGAACCTATTGTATACAGCAGTGACCAGAGCCAAGAAATGCGTTACCATAGTAGGAAATGATGAGACCTTCAATATGATGATACAGAACAATATTGAGGCAAAAAGATACACTGGACTAAAGGCAAGGCTGCAGGAAGGAATAATATAAAATGAATATCATAAAACTTCAGGTTGGGGACATGCCATACGCGCTGGCACTGGCAAATCAGGTCTTTGATTTTGCCATCAGGCAGGGAACACAGCCGGGCATGGACAAAGTAATAGGCTTTTACAGGGATTATGCCAGAGAGAATGTCCTTGCCGGGCAGGTGCAGAATGGTGCATTGCATATGTGGGGAGTCAGGGAAGGAAACTATCTCGTTGCCATGTCTGCCATGACCGCAGCAGGACACATAACCATGCTCTATGTGCATCCGCAATACATGAGACGGAAATACGGCAGGAAGCTTTTGTACACAATGAGGGCTTTTGCGGCAAATGAGCTGGGGCTAAAAAAGGTCACGGTAAATGTAATGCCTGTCTGGACATCAGGCTTTTTTGTGAAAAATGGTTTTAAATATCTGGTAAATGATGCAAATGGTGAGATTATTTATATGCCTATGACTGCGGATGCGATTCCGGAGGTCAGGTATGAGAAGAAGCATGTATCTGTCAAAGCACTTCTCTGGATATGTATAGGATGTCCTGTACTTATTACATTAATAACCATAGCTTATACACTGTACTATTTGAATGTTTAGTGTATGGAATAAATGAAAATATTTGGCACTTTTTTTCTGACATTACCTGTTGAAAAAAGTGCCATCCTATGATAAACTTTTTACAATTTAGGTATGTGCGGGAAAAGAGGTAAACTCTTTTTTTTTGCCATCAAATAATGAAAGGCAGGGCAAAGGATGAAAGCATTTTTAATTCTCGAAGATGGTACAGTGTTTACTGGAACCAGCATTGGTTCGACAAAAGAAGTTATAAGTGAGATAGTCTTTAACACTTCAATGACTGGATATCTGGAGGTTTTAACAGATCCTTCATATGCAGGACAGGCAGTTGTGATGACTTATCCGCTTATTGGAAATTATGGTATTACACCGGATATGGAGTCAGGCAGACCATGGCCGGACGGATATATTGTCCGCGAGCTGTCACGTATGCCAAGCAACTTCCGCTGTGAGGGAACTATACAGGATTTCCTCAAAGAGCATGATATTCCGGGTGTGGCTGGTATTGATACCAGAGCACTTACAAAAATCCTTCGTGAGAAGGGTACAATGAATGGTATGATTACCACAAACGAGAATTATAATCTGGATGAAATCATCCCTAAGCTTAAAGAATACACAACAGGCAACGTGGTTGATAAGGTTACCTGTACAGAGAAAAAAGTTCTTAAAGGAACAGGAAAGAAAGTAGCTCTTCTTGATTTTGGAGCAAAGAACAATATAGCGAAATCATTAAATGAGAGAGGCTGCGAGGTTACGATTTACCCGGCACGCACAAGTGCAGAGGAAATCTTGGCCACCAACCCGGACGGAATAATGCTTTCTAACGGACCTGGAGATCCAAAGGACTGCGGAACAATCATTGATGAGGTTAAAAAACTCTATGACAGCGATGTTCCAATTTTTGCAATCTGCCTCGGACATCAGCTTATGGCACTTGCCACAGGAGCAGATACACACAAGATGAAATATGGACACAGAGGTGGAAATCATCCTGTAAAAGACCTTGCAACAGGACGTGTTTATATTTCTTCCCAGAATCATGGTTATGTGGTTGATACAGACAAGCTTGACCCAAATGTTGCAGTACCGGCATTCATAAATGTAAATGATGGTACCAACGAAGGACTTAAATATGTGGGAAAGAACATTTTCACAGTTCAGTTCCATCCGGAGGCTTGTCCGGGACCACAGGACTCAGCATACTTATTTGACAGATTTATCAACATGATGGGAGGGGAACAGTAATGCCAAGAAATAATGATATTAAAAAAGTATTAGTAATCGGATCCGGACCAATCGTAATTGGACAGGCAGCAGAGTTTGACTATGCCGGAACACAGGCTTGCCGTTCTCTTAAAGAGGAAGGTGTGGAGGTATGCCTTGTAAATTCCAACCCCGCAACAATTATGACTGATAAGCAGATTGCAGACCAGGTATACATTGAGCCTCTCACACTTGAAGTTTTAAAAGAGATTTGTATAAAGGAAAGACCAGACAGCATCCTTCCTACACTTGGAGGACAGGCTGGACTTAACCTTGGAATGGAGCTGGCTGAGAGCGGCTTCCTTGAGGAGCAGGGAATTAAGCTTATAGGTACAACTGCTGAGACTATTTTTAAGGCAGAGGACAGACAGGCATTCAAGGACACAATGGAAAAAATCGGAGAGCCAATCGCAGCTTCACAGGTAGTAAACAACGTGAAGGATGGTATCGCCTTCACAAATACTATTGGTTATCCTGTAGTTTTGCGTCCGGCATTTACCCTTGGCGGTTCAGGCGGTGGAATTGCACACAACGAACAGGAGTTAGTTGACATCTTAACCAACGGACTCAGACTTTCAAGAGTGGGAGAGGTGCTTGTAGAGCGCTGTATCGCCGGATGGAAGGAAATCGAGTACGAGGTAATGCGTGATGCAAACGGAAACTGTATCACAGTATGTAACATGGAAAATATCGATCCTGTGGGGGTTCATACAGGAGATTCAATCGTAGTTGCACCATCACAGACACTTGGAGACAAAGAGTACCAGATGCTTAGAAGCTCAGCCTTAAACATTATCGACGAGCTTCAGATTACAGGTGGATGTAATGTGCAGTATGCTTTAAACCCAGACTCTTTTGAGTACTGTGTAATCGAGGTTAATCCACGAGTATCCCGTTCATCAGCCCTTGCTTCAAAGGCAACAGGATATCCAATCGCAAAGGTTACAGCCAAGATTGCCCTTGGATATACACTTGATGAGATAAAGAATGCAATCACACAGAAGACATATGCTTCATTTGAGCCTATGCTTGACTACTGTGTAGTAAAGATTCCAAGACTTCCATTTGATAAGTTCCTTACAGCCAAGAGAACTCTTACAACCCAGATGAAGGCAACCGGAGAGGTAATGAGTATCTGCGATAATTTCGAGGGTGCCCTGATGAAAGCCATCCGTTCTCTGGAACAGCATGTGGACTGTTTACAGTCATATGATTTTACAGGACTTTCAGATGAGGAACTGCATGAGCAGCTTAACGTAGTTGATGACCGCCGTATATGGGTTATCGCTGAGGCTCTCCGCCGTGGCTTCTCATATGATATGATTCACAACATCACAAAGATTGACAAATGGTTCATTGACAAGATTGCAATTCTTGTAGAGATGGAGCAGGCACTTATTAAGTGTAATGAGGCTGTTGCGGCTGCGAGAGCTACAAAGGCAAATGAGCTTACAGTAGAGCTTCTTAAGGAAGCAAAGAGAATAGAGTTCCCAGACAATGTCATTGCAAGACTTACAGGCAAGACTGAGTCAGAGATTAAGGACATGCGCTATGCAAACGGCATTGTGGCAGCTTATAAGATGGTAGATACCTGTGCGGCAGAGTTTGCAGCAGAGACACCATACTACTACTCAGTATTCGGAAGTGAGAACGAGGCAGCAGAGACACATCCACAGAAAAAGGTACTTGTACTTGGTTCCGGTCCAATCCGTATCGGACAGGGTGTTGAGTTCGACTATTGCTCAGTTCACTGTACCTGGGCATTTGCAAAAGAGGGATGGGAGACTATCATTGTAAACAACAATCCTGAGACAGTATCCACTGACTTTGATATAGCAGACAAGCTCTACTTTGAGCCACTTACAGCAGAGGATGTAGAGAGCATTGTAAACATTGAGAAACCAGACGGAGCAGTAGTTCAGTTCGGTGGACAGACAGCCATCAAGCTCACAGAGGCACTCATGAAGATGGGAGTCAGGATTCTCGGAACCAAGGCAGAGGATGTAGATGCAGCTGAGGACAGAGAACTCTTTGATGAGATTCTTCAGAAGACAGAGATTCCAAGAGCAGCAGGTGGAACTGTATTTACAGCCGAGGAAGCTAAAAAGGTAGCAAACGAAATTGGATATCCTGTACTTGTCCGTCCTTCATATGTGCTTGGCGGACAGGGAATGAAGATAGCATGGAATGATGATGAGATTGATGAATTTATCGGAATCATTAACACAATAGCTCAGGATCATCCAATCCTTGTAGATAAATACCTTATGGGAAAAGAGATTGAGGTTGACGCAATCTGTGATGGAACAGACATCCTGATTCCGGGTATCATGGAGCATATTGAGCGTACAGGTGTCCATTCAGGAGACAGTATTTCAGTATATCCAGCCCATACAATCAGTCAGGCTGCAAAAGACAAGCTGGTTGAGTATACCAAGAGACTTGCCCAGGCACTGCATGTAATAGGAATGATCAACATCCAGTTCATCGCAATGGGTGATGATATATATGTAATCGAGGTTAACCCACGTTCATCAAGAACAGTACCTTATATCAGTAAGGTTACAGGTATTCCGATTGTTGATCTTGCTGCAAGAATTATTATGGGTGAAACAATCAGAGGCATGGGATATGAGCCGGGACTTGCACCTACAGCAGACTATATTGCAATCAAGATGCCTGTATTCTCATTTGAGAAGCTTCGTGGAGCAGAGATCTCTCTTGGACCTGAGATGAAGTCGACAGGAGAGTGTCTTGGAATCGACAAGACCTTTAACGGAGCACTCTACAAGGCATTCCTAGGAGCAGGAGTACAGCTTCCTAAGTATAAGCAGATGATTATGACTGTAAAGGATGCTGATAAGCCTGAGGCAGTAGGTGTGGCAAAGAGATTTGAGGCACTTGGCTATAAGATTTATGCTACCAGAAGCACTGCAAAGTATCTTCAGGAGCATGGGGTAAATGCTCTCCGTGTCAACAAGATATCACAGGAATCACCAAACGTAATGGACCTTATCTTAGGACACAAGATTGATCTTGTAATTGATACACCTACACAGGGTAACGGAGATAAGAGCCGCGACGGCTTCCTTATCAGACGTAATGCAATCGAGACCGGCGTTTACTGTATCACAGCTATGGATACAGCAAATGCACTTGCACTTTCACTTGAGACAGCACATGAGAAGCTGACACCGGTTGATATTGCTACTGTAAAAAATATATAAGAATCAGAGAAAACGCTGCGTCATGCTTGCATGAAAGTGGCGTTTTCTTTTATTCTTGGGTTGTTTTGAATTTTACAATAATAGTATTTGCAGATTGGATTGTATGAAAAATTCTAATATGCGAAAATGAATAATATGGGGTGATATATATGAATAGAATAGGCACAAGGACAATTGAAACCAACCACTGCACATTAAGAAGAATTGAACCAGATGATTACAGAATGATGTACGACAACTGGGCTAAATATGAGGAGGTATGCAGATATTTCCCTTTTAATTCTGTGGATAACATTGAGATTTATAAGGAGAAGGTGAGAAAATGGTCAGAGGAATATGAATCTGACTTATATTTCAAATGGGTGATAGAATGGAAAGAAACTCATGAACTTATTGGAATAATTAATTTGGGCAATGTGGAAGAGTCCTGCTTTATGGCTGATACATGTTATATGCTCTCGCCTCAATATTGGGGACAGGGGATAATGACAGAGGTACTTAAAGCAGTACTCAAGTATGCCTTTGAAAAGATTGGTTTAAATCGTGTAGAAGCAGAGGTGTTTGAAGGTAATCATGCGTCATCAAAGGTGCTGATAAAATGTGGAATGCAGTTTGAGGGAATTGCACGGCAGAAGTATTTTAAAAATGGTGAATTTATAAATGCGGCGCAGTATGCTGTTTTGAAGAGTGATTTTACTACATTAAATCTTGACAAGTAGCTGCGAATATAATATCATTTAACCACGCAAAGCGTGGAAAGGCATGATATGAACAGAGATAACAGTAAACAAATTGAATGTCTTAAAGCATTGAGGAAATACACAGGATTTAATCAGAGAGAAATGGCAGAAAAATTGGGAATACCATTACGCACATGGGAGGATTGGGAGTCAGGCAGGCGTTCTATGCCAGACTATAATCTCAGAATGATGTCTTACTATATTAAAATGGAGTGTAAGCCTAAGGAAACAAATAAGCATAGTGTGAATGTTATTCGTGATGAACAAGGAAATCCAATTATAATAATAAATGACATTCGGTTCATGGGACGACAAGGAATTGATTGGAAGGCTGTAGAAAAACTTTTATGGGAATATGTTGGCAAGGAATATGAGATTATTGAGACGGCTGATATTGTTTATGTAAGTGATGATTTTCCAGATGAACTAAAAGGTTCTATAGATACTGTCAGACTAAGAGGAGCACAGGCGAAGGCAAAAGCAAATGCGAGTACACAGATACCTATGCTGCTGAAATATGCTACAAATAAAAGATGGCAGGAGAACTTTAAAGAAAAACATGGTACGGATGCGCAATATGGATGGTATAGATTTACGTCAAGATTTGCGTTGCCTGTATATTCCAATAATGGAGAGTTGGAAAGGTATAATATATTTAGAATAGAAATGCTGGTAAGACATGCCTCTGATAATAAATTATATTTGTATGATATGGTAAATGTAAAAAAAGAAACGGGTACCCCATCTCGACCTTAGTCTTACGGTAACAAACTCGTTTCTTTCCTAAGAGAATAACATTTATTCTGCATGAGGTCAAGAGATTTTCTAACTATATTTTACAACACTACACCTAGTACTCCATCTAGAAATTACCTCAAGTAAAGGTATTTGTAAGTCCGCTAAAAATGCATTATAATATAGCTAGTTGTGAGGTGAGTTTTTATGGCAAAGAAAAAGCTTCTGGCTGTGGCATTAACAGCAGGAATTTTGATAAGTTCATATGGAATATACGATTTACAGGCGGCTTCGGTAGAAGACCTGCAGCAGCAACAGCAGGAGCTCGAAGACAAAGGCAGTGCTTTACAGGAGAAACAGGATAGTCTGAATGGCACAATGAGCGGGCTTAATTCTGACCTTAACTCCCTGTCTGCATCCATGTCCACAATTCAGGATGAGATTGACGCAAAGCAGAGTGAGATAGAGACAGCAGAGGCAGATTTGGAGCAGGCGCAGACGGATGCTGATGAGCAGTATGAGGCGATGAAGCTCCGTATACAGTATTCATATGAGAATGGTGGTACCTTTTCGTGGACCACATTATTTGAGGCAGATGGAATAGTTGATTTCATAAACCGCGCCAGCTATATGTCAGAGATAGCTCAAAGCGACAGAGAGCTTCTAAAGACTTATGATGAGACACTACAGAGCATTGAGGAAAAAAAGACGGCACTTGAATCAGAAAAAGAAGAATTGTTAGCCAAGCAGGAAGAACTGGAGAGCAATAAGACACAGCTTTTATCCAGCATATCCCAGGTGGCATCGTCTATAAGTGAGAATCAAAAGGCCCTGGATGAAAATTCAGAGCAGGCAGATGCACTTGCAGAGCAGATTGCTGCAGCAGAGGAATTGGAAGCCCGGCTTGAAGCCCAGAAAGCAGCAGAGGCTGCAGCCCAGCTTGAACAGGCGAAGGCAATGGAGGAGGAAATGACCAAGACTCCTGATACATCAGGTACTCCGATCAGCGCCCAGGCAAGTGAGGCGGAGCTGTTGGCGGCACTTATATATTGTGAAGCAGGCGGAGAGAGCTATGCAGGACAGGTTGCAGTGGGGAGCGTAGTTGTGAATAGGGTAAATAGTACATATTTTCCAAGTTCAATCACAGATGTAATATATCAGAGCGGACAGTTCAGCCCGGTGGCAAGCGGTAAGCTTGCTTTAGTGCTGGCAAACGGACTGACTACTGACAGCTGCAGGAATGCGGCAAATCAGGTTATAGGCGGAAGTGTGTCTGGAAGCTGGCTCTTTTTCTGCGTAAATACAGGTTCTATAGAGGGAACAGTAATCGACCATCAGGTTTTCTATTAGGAAGACCTGGTGGTTTTATTACAAAATAAATTTTTTGTGAAAAAATAACAAAAAAAATAAAGAAGGCATTATTAAAACATTGTGAGGTCATTAAATATTGACAAATTTGACAAATAATTAACGATTTTGGTTGAACTTTAGATACCAGTGTGCTACAATGACATTGTTAAAAAATTAACAGCGCAAAACAGTTTAAAAGTAAACTGTGAAGGCAAAACAGTTACTTAAAAATAAAAAAAGGAGAAAATGAAATGGCAGAGAAAGTTGTTATCGCAAGTGCTTGCCGTACAGCAATCGGCAAAATGGGAGGAGCATTAAGCAATACTCCAGCAGCAGATTTAGGAGCAATCGTTATTAAGGAAGCTTTAAATCGTGCAGGTGTTAAACCTGAGATGGTTGACGAAGTTAAAATGGGATGTGTTATTCAGGCAGCTCAGGGACAGAACGTTGCTCGTCAGGCAGCAATCAAGGCAGGACTTCCAATCGAGGTTCCAGCAATCACAATCAACGTAGTTTGTGGTTCAGGTCTTAAGTGCGTAAATGATGCAGCTACAATGATTAAGGCTGGTGAGGCTGATATCGTTGTTGCAGGTGGAATGGAGAACATGTCAATGGCTCCATATGCTATGACAAAGGCTCGTTTTGGATATAGAATGAACAATGCAACAATCATCGACTGTATGGTAAATGATGCATTAACAGATGCATTCAACCACTACCACATGATGATTACAGCAGAGAATGTATGTGATAAGTATGGAATTACTCGTGAAGAGTTAGATGAGTTCTCAGCAAACAGCCAGCAGAAATGTGAAGCTGCAATCGCTGCAGGAAAATTTGATGAGGAAATCGTTCCAGTACCAGTTAAGGTTAAGAAGGAAATGGTTGACTTCGTAAAGGATGAAGGACCACGTCCGGGAACAACAGCTGAGTCTCTTTCTAAGTTAAGATGCTGCTCTGGTAAAGAGGGCGGACTTGTTACAGCTGGTAACGCTTCAGGAATCAACGATGGAGCTGCTGCAGTAGTAGTAATGAGCGAGAGCAAGGCTAAAGAGCTCGGCATTACACCAATGGCTACATGGGTAGCTGGAGCACTTGGCGGAGTTGAGCCAGAAATCATGGGAGTTGGACCTGTTGCATCTACAAAGAAAGTACTTGCTAAGACAGGACTTACAATTGATGATATGGATCTTATCGAGGCTAATGAGGCATTTGCAGCACAGTCTATCGCAGTTGCAAGAGACCTTAAGTTCGATATGAGCAAGGTTAACGTAAATGGTGGAGCAATTGCACTTGGACATCCAGTAGGAGCTTCAGGATGCCGTATCCTTGTTACACTTCTTCATGAGATGAAGAAGAGAGGATCTAACAGAGGTCTTGCTACACTCTGTATCGGTGGTGGAATGGGATGTTCTACAATCGTTGAGAAATACTAATTTCTTAAAGCTTTAATTAAGAGGGGATGCTGGGCATCCCCTTGATATGGTTTATTTATGTGCCGTAATGGTGCATTATATTTAAATTCAATTCTAGGAGGAATGAACGATGAAGGTTGGAGTAATTGGAGCCGGAACAATGGGACAGGGTATTGCTAAAGCATTTGCCCAGACAGAAGGATATGAGGTTGCACTCTGCGATATCAAGCAGGAGTGGGCTCAGGGTGGAAAAGACAAGATTGCTAAAGGTTATGCAAGACTTGTTGAAAAAGGAAAAATGACACAGGAGACTGTTGATGGAATCCTTGCAAAAATCACACCAGGTTTAAAAGAAGATTTATGTAAAGATGCAGATCTTATCGTTGAGGCTGCTTTTGAGAATATGGAAGTAAAGAAGACAACATTCTCTGAGTTAGACAAGATTGCTAAGCCAGAGTGTATCTTCGCATCAAATACATCATCACTTTCTATCACAGAGATTGGAAATGGCTTAACACGTCCAATGATTGGTATGCATTTCTTCAATCCAGCAGATAGAATGAAACTCATCGAGGTTATCGCAGGTGTTAACACACCAGCAGAGACTGTTGATGCAATTAAGAAGATTGCAGAAGAAATCGGAAAGACACCAGTTCAGGTTAATGAGGCTGCTGGTTTCGTAGTAAACCGTATCCTTATTCCAATGATTAATGAAGCCGCTTTCATCAAGATGGAAGGTGTTTCAGACATCGCTGGTATCGACACAGCTATGAAGCTTGGTGCTAACCATCCAATGGGACCACTTGAGTTAGGAGATTTCATCGGATTAGACATCTGCCTCGCTATCATGGATGTTCTTTACAACGAGACAGGGGACAGCAAGTATCGTGCATGTCCACTTATTCGTAAGATGGTACGTGGTGGAAACCTTGGTGTTAAGAGTGGTAAGGGATTCTACGTATACAACGCAGACCGCACAAAGACACCAGTAGACGCACAGTAGCAGCGATAAAACCATAAAATATTATAATTTCAAGGAGAATAATCATGGATTTTACTTTAGACAAGAAACATGAGATGGCTCGCGACTTATTCAAACAGTTTGCAGAGACAGAAGTAAAACCTCTTGCACAGGAAACTGACGAGACAGAGCAGTTCCCAGCAGAGACAGTTGCAAAGATGGGAAAATATGGATTTATGGGAATCCCAGTACCAAAGGAGTACGGCGGACAGGGATGTGACGCTCTCACATACGTAATGTGTGTAGAGGAGCTTTCAAAGGTATGTGGAACAACAGGTGTTATTGTTTCAGCTCATACTTCACTTTGCGTAGATCCAATTATGACATACGGAACAGAAGATCAGAAGCAGAAATATGTAAAAGACCTTGCTACAGGTAAGAAGCTTGGTGCTTTCGCATTAACAGAGCCAGGAGCTGGTACAGATGCTCAGGGTGCTCAGACAAAGGCTGTTTTGGACGGAGACGAGTGGGTTCTTAACGGATCTAAGTGTTTCATCACAAATGGTAAAGTTGCAGATGTATATATCGTTATCGCTATCACTTCTATCACAGAGGATAAGCGTGGACGTAAGAAGAAGAACTTCTCAGCATTCATCGTAGAGAAGGGTGCTCCAGGATTCTCATTCGGAACAAAAGAGAAGAAGATGGGTATTCGTGGTTCTTCTACATATGAGCTTATTTTTGAGGATTGCAGAATTCCAAAGGATGCTTTACTTGGAGTAGAGGGAAAGGGATTCCCAATTGCTATGCACACACTTGATGGTGGACGTATCGGAATCGCAGCTCAGGCACTTGGTATTGCAGAGGGTGCTTTAGAGAGAACTGTAGAATATACAAAAGAGAGAAAACAGTTCGGACGTACAATCGCAGCTCAGCAGAATACACAGTTCCAGTTAGCAAACCTTGCTACAGAGATTGAGGCTGCTAAGATGTTAGTATACAAGGCTGCTATGAAGAAGCAGGAGTTCGCTAACGGAGCAAGAGTTTCATACTCAGTTGAAGCTGCTATGGCAAAGCTTTTCGCTGCAGAGACAGCTATGAATGTTACTACTAAGTGCGTACAGCTCTTTGGTGGATATGGATACATTCGTGAGTACGATGTAGAGCGTATGATGAGAGATGCTAAGATTACAGAGATTTACGAGGGAACTTCAGAGGTTCAGCGTATGGTTATTTCAGGAGCATTACTTAAGTAATTAAGCATTAAGATTTGATAATAAAAGGAGAAAAAATACATGAATATCGTAGTATGTATTAAACAGGTTCCTGATACAAAGGGTGGAGTTAAGTTCAACCCAGACGGAACACTTGATAGAGCATCAATGCTTGCAATCATGAATCCTGATGATAAAGCAGGTCTTGAGGCAGCACTTAGAATCAAAGATGAGACAGGAGCAAAGGTTACAGTTGTAACTATGGGACTTCCAAAGGCAGATGCAGTTCTTCGTGAAGCATTAGCTATGGGAGCTGATGAAGCAGTTCTCGTTACAGACAGAGTATTAGGTGGAGCTGATACATGGGCTACATCAAGCACAGTTGCAGCAGCACTTAAGAAGCTTGATTATGATATCGTAATCACAGGACGTCAGGCTATCGACGGAGATACAGCACAGGTTGGACCACAGATTGCAGTTCATCTTGGACTTCCAGTTATCTCATACGCTGAGGACATCAAGGTTGAGGGAGACTCAGTAGTTGTTAAGCGTCAGTATGAGGACAGATATCATGAGATTAAGGCTAAGATGCCAGTTCTTATCACAGCTCTTTCAGAGTTAAATGAGCCAAGATACATGACACCAGGCGGAATTTTCGATGCATGCGACAAGGAAATTACTGTATGGGGCAGAGCTGATCTTACAGATCTTGATGATGCAAACATTGGACTTAAGGGTTCTCCAACAAAGATTGCAAAGGCTTCTGACAAGGTGCCAAAGGGAGCAGGAGAGAAAGTTAACCTTGACCCAGCAGAGTCAGTTAATTACCTTATGGAGAAATTCAAAGAGAAACACATCATTTAATGGAGGAACCAAAAATGGGTTTAGAAGAATATAAGGGCGTATATATCTACGCACAGCAGGTAGACAATAAGCTTAGCGATATTGCCTTCGAGTTAATCGGAAAAGCTAAAGAATTAGCAGCAGACTTAAATACAGAGGTTACTGCAGTACTCCTTGGATCTAACGTAAAAGGATTAGCTGATGAGTTAGGTGAGTACGGAGCAGACAAGGTTATCGTTGTTGATAATCCAGCATTAGAGACATATAGAACAGAGCCATACGCACAGGCACTTGTATCTGTAGTTGAAGAGTACAAGCCAGAAATATTATTAGTAGGTGCAACAGCAATCGGTCGTGATTTAGGACCAACAGTTTCAGCAAGAGTTGCAACAGGACTTACAGCTGACTGTACAAAGCTTGAGATTGGGGATTTCCCACTCGTAGCTGTACCGGGAAAAGAGAGTGAGCAGAAGCACAATCAGCTTCTTATGACTCGTCCTGCATTCGGTGGAAACACAATCGCTACAATTGCATGTCCAGACAACCGTCCACAGATGGCTACAGTTCGTCCTGGTGTTATGCAGAAGCTTCCAAAAGAGGCTGGACGTAAGGCAGAGGTTATTGAGTTCAACCCAACACTTGAGGAGAACAATCGTTACGTTGAGATTTTAAACGTAGTAAAGGCAGTTGGAAACGTAGAGAACATCATGGACGCAAAGGTTCTTGTATCTGGTGGACGTGGAGTTGGAAGCGCAGAGAACTTCGAGATGCTTCGTGACTTAGCTTCATGCTTCAATGGTGGTATGGTATCATGCTCTCGTGCTGTTGTAGAGAATGGCTGGTTACCAGCAGATTATCAGGTAGGACAGACAGGAAAGACTGTACGTCCACAGATTTACTTCGCAGTAGGTATTTCTGGAGCAATCCAGCACGTAGCTGGTATGGAAGAGTCAGATCTTATCATCGCAATCAATAAGGATGAGGATGCACCAATCTTCGACGTGGCTGATTATGGCTTGGTAGGAGACTTAAACAAGATTGTTCCACAGCTTGTTGAGGCTTTAAAGGCAGCAAAGGCTGAGTAATCCTGTAATAAAAAGCATATTTAAAGGACAAATCTTCGGATTTGTCCTTTTTTTCTGTATTGATTTAGTGCCACACCAATAGTATAATCAATACAGACTTTGTTATATTTTTGTCAATTAAGGAACACTGACCTTTAACCAGGAGGTGATTCCCCAAAGATAAGAATAGTAGAAAGCAGAGCTAAATATAAAAACACCGTATTCTGGAGAGAAACGGGAGTAGGAGGAAATTGAATATGGATTACACACAGACACAAAATCTAAAGGTGAAGGGTAAGAGTAAGGTAGACGTAAAGTTTATGACAGAGCTTGCGCTCCTCACAGCGGTACTATTAGTGATGGCGTACACACCACTGGGTTATTTTTATATAGGGGTTATGCCGATTACCCTGCTTGTAGTACCGGTAGCAGTAGGTGCAGTAGTATTAGGCTATAAGGCTGGCTTGTTTTTAGGCCTTGTATTTGGACTGACCAGTGTATTGCAGCCGACAGGAATGGCGATTCTTACAATTATGCCAGTACAGGCAATTGTAACAGCAGTTGTGCCGAGACTTTTTGTGGGACTTGTTCCTGCACTTGCCTATAAGGCATTAAATAAGGTGAGCAAGAGAAGAAGCATCAATACATCTGTTGCATGTCTGCTTGCACCAATCACAAATACTATTTTGTATCTGAGTTTTTTTGTTATTTTTATGGGAGATTACATGGCAAAGACTCAGCCACAGGTATACGGATTTATCACAAACAGTGGATTTTTAAAGAGCTTTGGAATAGTACTTGCATCTGTAGGTGTAAATGCAGTGGTAGAGGCTTTTGCCTGTCTTATCATAGCATCAGCAATCTGCAATGCACTTTTACATACAGTAAACAAGCAATAATTAATAAATTTAGATTATTAGGTATACAGGAAGTAGTTATATGAAAGAAATAGATTTTATGGAAGTGGGTGGCTTTAAGGTAGGCCAGGCAGAGGATCCAGAGGGAATAACTGGAATTACAGTAATGCTCATGGACAAACAGTCGCCGACAGGACTTGATATAAGAGGTGGAGGACCGGCATCCAGAGAGACACCACTTCTTAATCCGACAGCAGATTGTAAAGGCTTGCATGCAGTCATCTTAGGCGGGGGTTCAGCTTTCGCCCTGGATGCAGCCGGCGGGGTAATGGAATATCTGGAGGACAGGGGGATAGGGCTTGATGTAGGAATTACTAAGGTGCCCCTTGTGTGCCAGTCAGATATATTTGATTTGGGAATAGGAAATCCAAAGAGCAGACCAGACAGGGAGATGGCTAAAAAGGCCTGTGAAAATGCCAGCTATTCATCTGTGCAGAATGGAAATCATGGAGCTGGAATGGGTGCCACAGTTGGAAAATACCGCGGACCGGAAAGCTGCATGAAGGGCGGTATAGGAACTTATGCAGTCGAGCTTGAAGGGCTTAAGGTTGGTGCTATGGTTGTGGTAAATGCCTGTGGAGACATCTATGATATAGAGACTAATCAGGTCATTGCAGGCTGTCTTAATCCGGATGGCAGTTTGGTAAATGATGAGCTTGCCTTTTTTGAAGACGCAGCTAGGATGATGCTGGCTGTCAGGGAGCGTACCAATACCACAATAGGTATTATTGTAACAAATGCGAGGTTTGGTAAAAGCGAGCTTAACAAAATAGCATCCATGGCACACAATGGCTATGCCAGAGCAATCCGCCCGGTGCATACCATGATGGACGGAGACAGTATATACGCAGTATCTACAGGTGGATTTGAAGCGGATATTAATCTGGTGGGTTCACTTGCAGCATATGTCATGGGAAAAGCCATCGGACGTGGCTGTCAGGCAGCAGAAAGCCTGGCAGGAGTTAAGGCAGTCAGGGATTTGCAGTGACCTGAAAAATTTTAATTTAGTATTAATCGAGGTAGAAACATGTTAAAAGGAAAAACAGTTGTCTTAGGAGTAACAGGAAGTATTGCGGCTTATAAAATTGCAAATCTTGCAAGTGCTTTGGTGAAATTGCATGCAGATGTAAATGTCATAATGACAAAAAATGCAACTAATTTTATCACCCCAATCACATTTGAGACATTGACAGGAAATAAGTGCCTGATAGACACCTTTGACAGAAATTTCCAGTTCAATGTGGAGCATGTAGCACTGGCAAAAAGAGCAGATATATTTATGGTGGCACCGGCATCAGCAAACGTAATTGGCAAGATAGCCCATGGGATAGCAGATGATATGCTCACCACAACAATTATGGCAAGCAAATGTCCGAAGCTTATATCGCCAGCCATGAACACTAATATGTTTGAAAATCCTATATTGCAGGATAACCTCAAAATCCTTGAAAAGTACGGTTATGAAATTATAAATCCAGCTAGTGGTTATCTTGCCTGTGGCGATACAGGAGCAGGCAAGATGCCGGAGCCGGAGACTCTGCTTAAGTATATCCTCAGAACTATAGCAAGGGAAAAGGACATGGCGGGCAAAAAGGTTCTAATAACAGCAGGACCAACCCAGGAAAAGATAGACCCGGTGCGCTATATCACCAACCATTCCACTGGTAAGATGGGCTATGCGCTGGCAGAAAATGCCATGCGGCGAGGCGCAGAGGTGACACTTGTCACAGGACCGACAGCAATAGAGCCGCCAATGTTTGTAAATGTAGTACCAGTTATATCAGCGGAGGATATGGCTGGAGAAGTGATAGCCAGAGCCCCGGAGCAGGATATCATCATCAAAGCAGCGGCAGTAGCAGATTATCGTCCGGTTAACCCATCGGATGAAAAGATTAAGAAAAAGGATGACGAGGAATCAGTCATCACACTAGAGCGCACCCAGGATATATTAAAATATCTAGGTGGGCACAAGCGGGCAGAACAGTTTATTTGTGGATTCTCCATGGAGACAGAAAATATGCTGGAAAACTCAAGAGCAAAGCTTGCAAAGAAAAACGTGGACATGATAGTAGCCAATAACCTAAAGGTAAAAGGTGCGGGCTTCGGTACAGACACAAATGTAGTGACTATCATAACTACGGATGGCTGTAAGGAATTGGACATAATGTCTAAGGTGGAAGTCGCAGACGCTATTTTAGACGAGATAATGAGCTGCATACAATAAGTCTTGTAAAGATATGTGAATTATAAACCCCAACTTCCCACATTAAAGTTTGTGTAAATCTGCTGATATACAGTGTATTTTCCAGAAAAAATATGAAGTCAACTGCGGGAGCGAATCGCGGATAGTGTAAATAAATATGCGTAGTTATCTACGTTTCCAAGTTTAATGGAACCCCGCAGCAGATCATATTCTTTTCTGAAAAACAACTGTAATCGTATTGGGTATAATATCAGCCAGCTCCTTTTTCGTGC
>URLU01000005.1 GCA_900548765.1 uncultured Lachnobacterium sp. | reverse complement strand
AAGTGCAATATTAAGCATTCTGTAGTTTTCAGGAATAGCAACATTGATAGCTGCAATAGGCTCCAAAGTCATGTTTGCTACAGTAAGGCCAATCTGCCCCACAGCAGCATAAAGTCCATCGACAACATCCTCAGGAAGGAAAGTAACGATTATATCACAGCCTATCTTGTTAGCCTTATGTCCTTCAATGCTTATAAAAAGTTCTTCATTTAAGTAATATTTGACAACAGAATATCCAACACAGTAGAATTTGTACTTTGTATCGTTATTCTCCTTGAGTGCCTCCTGTGCTTTTTCGATGCCAAGAAGCTCAAGTGTATGTATATCCTCTCCCGTTACCACTGATTCCTCAGCATAATCGTACTCTACATGTGTTGTAATAGTCTTAAGCACACGGCCAGCTGCTGCTATACATACTTCTGTCAGGGGCTGCCCTATCTGCTGCTCAAGCTCAGTCTTTACAACATTGAGGGTTCTTGCCACCCTGCCTATGTCATGAATCTGACCATCCAGCATGGCTCTTGTCTCATGTTCCTTGATGTACTGCGCTACAACGATAAACTCGTCATCCTCATTCTTATATCCAACTGTTCCTATTACGTTTCTGGTTCCTATGTCCAAGCCAAATACATTATCCATGAATTGTTTACTCCTCATTCACAAGTGCCTTGTCAATCTGCTCAAAAGCAGCTTCAACACTGCCATTATTATCGATTACCACAGCACAATATTTTCTATACTCTTCTTCACTTAACTGACTCTTAAAAATATTGTCAATCTTCTCATCTGAGTATCCTCTGGAAGCCTTCAACCTATCTCTGCGATTTTCTTCACTCGTATATATATACCAGAGTTCATCACAGATTTTATCATAATGTTCCTCGATTAGCAAAGCAGCTTCAAGAACTAATAAAGAAAGTTCTCCCCGCTCCTTCTCATATTCCTGCTGTCTGATAACATACTCCTTGACAGCAGGGTGCACTATGCTATTCATAATATCTCTTTTTATCTTATCTGAAAATATTACTTTTGCAAGTTTTTCCCTGTTAAAACTGCCATCACTATTCCAGATATCCTCATCATTAAAGGTCTGTCTGAGACTTTTATAGCAGTCTGTCCCTGCTTCCATCAATTCATGAGCTATCTCATCTGCCAGCATAACCCTGACACCTGTTTTTTTGCCCAGGTAGGATAATATCTCTGACTTACCCGCACCTACGCCACCTGTAATACCTATAAATCTCATAATAATCTATACCTTTTTATTTGTATACATCATTCTATTAATGTGCATCATACCAGTCATAGCCCGTCTCCGTTCCTACTTCCATAGACACCTTAAGCTTGACAGCATTTTTCATTTCCTCTTCAAGAAGTGCTATAACCTGTTCCTTTTCCTCCTCTAAGGTCTCAATTAACAGTTCATCATGCACCTGTAATATCAGTTTTGATTTAAGATTGTCTCTTATCAATCTGTCATGCACTCTTATCATGGCAATCTTTATGATGTCTGCTGCTGTACCCTGTATTGGGGAATTCATTGCAACTCTCTCCCCAAACTGTCTCTGCATAAAATTGCTTGAGGACAATTCAGGAATTGGACGGATTCTGTTAAACATAGTCTTGATATATCCATCTTTCTTTGCCTGCTCAACCGTACTGTCAAGGAAAGCCTTTATCTTTGGATAGGTTTCAAAATATTTATCTATAAATTCCTGTGCTTCTTTTCTGCTTATATTCAAATCCTGTGAAAGTCCAAACGCACTAATACCATATACAATTCCAAAATTAACTGCTTTTGCATTACGTCTCTGTAAATCTGTAACCTCATCAAATGGAACTCCAAACACATGCGAAGCTGTGGTTCTGTGTATATCCTGTCCATTCTGAAAAGCTTCTATAAGCTTTTCGTCATCTGCAACATGGGCAAGTACTCTAAGTTCAATCTGTGAATAGTCAGAATCCACAAACAGATTGCCCTTCGCAGGATGAAAGACCTTTCTAATCATCTTGCCCAGTTCAATTCTGATGGGAATATTCTGCAAATTAGGCTCTGTACTACTCAATCTGCCAGTTGCAGTTATTGTCTGGTTAAATGTAGTATGAATCTTTCCAGTTTCATCTATATAGTTTGCAAGTCCATCCGCGTATGTTGATTTAAGCTTTGTAAGCTGTCTGTATTCCAGTATATCTGATACTATCGGATAATCAACAGCAAGCTTCTCCAAAACCTCTGCTGATGTGGAATATCCTGTCTTTGTCTTCTTGCTATTTGGCATCTGAAGCTTTTCAAAAAGAATAACCCCAAGCTGCTTTGGTGAGTTGATATTAAACTCTTCTCCTGCTGCTTCATATATCCTCTTTTCAAGCTCTGCTATTGATACGGATAAATCCTCACCATATTTTTTCAGGGCTTCCCTATCTATTGCAATGCCTTCCTTTTCCATATCATAAAGGACAAATGCAACCGGCATTTCAATCTCACGATACAGTGACAGCATCCCCTTTGTCTTAAGCTCCCCGCTCAGCACCGGCATAGATTTCCATGCAATATAAACCTCATAACATAAAACCTTCATAGCCTTATCCAATTCATCAGTTAAAGCCTCTGACAGAGTTTTCTTACCCAGAATTTCCTTCTGAGAAGGTACCATAAGACCAAGATAATCCTTTGCCACACCATCATATGGGTATTCTCCAATCAATGGATTTAAAAGGTATGCTGCAATCATCATGTCAAAATATTTTTTTCTATCCTCAATATCAATCTCAGGATTGTATACATGAAGATTTGCCTTAAGATCCGGTGCAATCCAGGACTTGGCATCAAGGCTGTTTACTTTGTCATTAATATACTGACTTGTTATCTTATCATCTGTGAGTATCAGGTATACGTCCTCATCTGAATAAGCTATGGCAAGTCCTGCATAATCATTTGTGACAGTTTGTGAAAATAATGACAATTGACCATCAGAATCACCTTTACAAACAGTACTTCCTGCTCCCTTCACTAAGGAATATGCTACATCCCTGCCCTCCGCTTTTGCCAATACCTTGTCAGCCATCTCAAGGCTTGTCACAAGAGTAAAATGCTCCTCCACATTAATTTTAGGTGCAGACACATTAAATCTGCCAAGCAAATTTTTAAACTCAAGACGCTTACACATAACAAAAGCATCCTCTGTATAGAGACTGGCTATTGATTCAAGCTTTGCATCATCAAAATCATAGTCTACCGGCACATCCAGCTTTATTGTTGCAAGCACCTTGCTCATCACAGCCTGATCCCAGTATTCCACAATATTTTTACCGGCTCTTGGTGGCTTGATTACCTCCGCATTATCATGGACAGCCTCTATGGAATGATACTTGCTTATAAGTGCACCAGCTGTCTTTTCTCCGATTCCAGGCACGCCGGGGATATTGTCTGCTGTATCTCCCTGCAATGCCTTTACATCTATAAATTCCTTTGGTGTTACCTGATACTTTTCAATTACATCATTTGTATTGTAATTTTCTATCTCAGTGCCTGTCTTTTTTGTCTTGGGAATTCGTATCATAACATGGTCTGTAGCTAACTGGAGCAGATCTCTGTCCCCTGAGATAACTGCCACGTCCATGCCTTCCTTCTCAGCTCTGACAGATAAGGTTCCCAGTATATCATCTGCCTCATAGCCTTCCATCTCAACGATTTTTACACCCATCTTGGTGAGCAGCTCCTTAATCAACGGAACCTGCTGTCTGAGTTCATCTGCCATAGGCTTTCTGGTTCCCTTGTAGTCTTCAAACATTTTGTGCCTGAAAGTAGGTGCGTGCACATCAAATGCCACTGTCAGATAATCAGGCTTTTCTTCTTCAAGAATCTTGAACATTATATTTAGAAATCCATACACTGCGTTAGTATGGATTCCCTCTGAATTGGTTAAATCCGGCAATCCAAAAAATGCTCTGTTTAATATACTGTGTCCATCTATCAGAACTAACTTTTTGCTCATAAAATACTTTCCCTAACCGGCTATTATATAGCTCTCGTATATTTTTTGAGGAATTCAGCTTCCTCGGCTGTCAAATATGGTGATACCTTCTTGTATACCTCTGTATGATAATTATTGAGATACTTTTTCTCTGCCTCTGTCATCATAGCTGGGTCTACTGCATCCAAATCTACAGGAACATATGTGAGGTTTTCAAAATACATAAACTGACCATACTCGTTCTTATTTCCAAGACGGGCAACCAGCTCATTCTCTGTACGAATACCAAACTTGCCCTCAAGATACACACCCGGCTCATCTGTTGTAATCATTCCCGGAAGGATTTCACTGTCTGCGCTTCGTCCCGGATATGCTTTCCAATGGAAGCTGTTTGGTCCTTCATGTACATTTAAGACATAACCTACTCCGTGTCCTGTTCCATGATTGTAGTCCATATCAATATCCCAGAATGGGGCTCTTGCTAAAATATCAAAATTTAATCCACAGCAGCCCTGTCTGAATCTGGCACTGGCAAGACTTACATTTGAGCGAAGTACTCGCGTAAACATGTCTCTCATCTCGTCTGTAACCTCTCCAAGTGCAAAGGTTCTTGTGATGTCTGTTGTACCCTCAAGATAATGTCCGCCTGAATCTACAAGCAAAAAACTCTCTGGCAGGATTTCCTTGTCTGTCTCAGGTGTTGCAGCATAATGTACTATAGCGCCATGGTCTGCAAAACCACATATTGTCTCAAAGCTTAAATCTAAAAATCCCTCCTGCTCTGCCCTTAGATCTGCAAGATGCTTTGATACTGAAAGCTCTGTCATGTGGATTTTTCCCACATTGGTTTTGAGCCAGTACATGAATTTACACATGGCCACTGCATCCTTAAGGTGAGCCTTTCTGATATTTTCCAGTTCCGTCTCATTCTTTACAGCCTTCATAAGTGTGGTTGGATCTGGACAATCTACCAGTTTTATGTCCTTTGGGAGATTGCAGCATATCCTGTAATTCACAACTTTTGTGTTCATCATTACAGTTTCACTATTATCTATTGTCTTCACATAATCATAGAAGCTGTCATATGGAGCAGTCTTTACACCATTCGCATCAAGATAAGCTCTAAGTTCAGGTGTCACTATCTCCTCATTCAAAAACCATGTACAGCAATTCTTTGTAAGTGCAAGGTATGAGAGCACTACAGGCACATAGCTTATATCTCCGCCTCTCACATTAAGAAGCCATGCAATGTCATATAAAGATGACATAAGATGAACTGTAGCTCCATTCTCCTCCATCTTTGCCCTTACATCGCTAAGCTTGTCCTTTATGTCTTTTCCGGTGTATTTATTGTCGAATATCATAATCGGAGCCTTTGATAATTCTGGTCTGTTCTCCCAGATTAAGCCAATCAAATCCTCATTTACATAGAGACTGCCATTTTTCTTTGAAGCAATATCCTTAAGTCTCTTACCCCATGCTCCATTTACAACCCTGCCATCAAAACCGATGCACTGTCCATCCTTGAGAGTATTCTCTATGTACTCATCTACAGTAGGTACTCCCTCTTCACCCATCTTACGAAGCTCAATTGTAGTGCCTTCAAGCTGCTTTGCTGCCTGTACAAAATATCTGCCATCCGTCCAGAGTCCAGCCTCTGTCATGGTAATAACAGCTGTTCCTGCAGAGCCTGTAAAGCCTGTTATAAACTTACGGGCTTTAAAATGCTCTCCAACATACTCAGACTCATGAAAATCTGCTGTTGGCACAATATATATATCTATATTTCTCTTAGCCATCTCGGCTCTTAATTTCTCTAATCTTTCCTTAATCATTATTCTTCACTATCCTTAAATTCAAAAAATTTGGTATCTATCTCCGGGTAAGAACGCTTAAGAGATATTGGTTTTCCAGCACGATTCAAAAAGCAGTGGCTGCTTCTCGCTGTAGTTCTCAGCTCTCCAGTCTCCTTATCCGTCATGACATACTCAACTTCCATTTTTACGCCATTGTATTTCACAAGCTTTGTCTGAATCACAACAGTATCATCAAATCTGACCATACTATGATAATCCACGGAAATAGAGAGAACCGGACTGATAATCTCCATCTCCTCCATCTGCTTGTAGTTAAGTCCAATCTGATTCATTAAATCCAGTCTGGCTTCCTCCATCCACTTGACATAATTGGAATGGTGGATTATCCCCATCTGGTCTGTCTCATAATACTTTGCATGATGCTCGTATGGGCGAATTTTTAGTTCAGCCTCCGGGCCGGCAACCTGAATTTCGTTTTTTGCCATAAAGATCTCTCCCTTCTACTAACCTATTAAGCCAAGTTATATTATGACACAAGGCATGTCTAAATTCAATCCAACTTTATCCCTATTAATCGACATTTTCCTCATAATATGCTTCTTTGTAATCTGTCTCATCAGCAAATAACTGGTAGCTGCCATCCAGATATCCCATATATCCGCAATCTGTTGTATATCCTTTCATACAAATACCTCCTTTAAAGGTCTTCATCTTTTTTGTTGAAAGGATTATCCCATAAAATATGGGTATTAAATCGGATACTTTACCATTTACTTGCTGTCCTGTAGCCTTCGCAGTTTCTGCAAAGATTTCTGGAAGTGCCAACAGGCAGTATACGACCACAATATTTACATCTTAAAATGTATTCATTCTTATCCTTCGATAATAACTGCATTATTTTTACCTGTGTCGCATCTCTCTCATTTTCCAGCCAGTCAGAATCTATGAGTTTCCCCAGTCTCACTGACATCTGATAATACAAATCCAGCTTTTTATAGTAGGATTCCTGCTTCATTAGTTCCTGATATCCTGACCGCTTATCCGGATGCTCCAATGAAATATCAGCAGTATAGGACATACAGTATCTCCTCCACTGACTGACCAGCTCCCTGTCCTTTATATCCACAGGACAGGTAATCATCTTGTACAGCATATATTTATCATCGAAATCTGCAATAAATACCCTGTTTTTGTAAGCTTCTTTATATAAAAACATCATTTCATCAATATTAATTTTTCTAAAGGGTGAGGATGGAACTACATCATGCCACAGCCTGATTATCACATCCAGTGGTGCGTCCATGTTTAAGAGCACCTGCGGAAAGCCCAGATTTACAACACTTATCTTCTCCTCTGTCTTTCCAAACATATTCTTAAGATACTTAAGCTGTTTTTCTCCCATGGCTGTGACATATCCGGCTTCATGAATTCCAAATCTGCCAGCACGTCCTGCAATCTGCTTGATTTCGCTAAGTTCAAGTGGGCGCCTTGAGACACCGTCAAATTTCTCCATTTCAAGAAATACAATCCTTTTAACCGGCAGATTAAGTCCCATGCCGATTGCGTCCGTTGACACAACCACCTTTGTCTCACCAGAATTAAACATATTCATCTGTCTTCGTCTGATTTCCGGTGGCAGGCTTCCATAGATAACACTTGAGTTAATCCCCTGTTCCTCCAGTCTGCCAGCTATATTTAAAACAGACTTTTTGGAAAAGACAATAAATGCATCCCCTTCCTTCACATCTTTTGGGAAATCAAAGGGACTGTCTTCTAATATAAGCTCTGTCTTCCTCTCGTACTTATTAACCTCATAAGTATCATTGCACAGCTTAATCAGATGAGTGATAACAGGCTCCGCAACCGGACTCATGCAGACATGGATTTCCTTTGCCTTTATACCAAGAATCGCCCTGGTCCAGGAATGTCCCCTGTCATCATCCGAAACCATCTGCGCCTCGTCTATTACGGCAACATCATACTCCTTGTCTATATCAAGCATCTCTATTGTAGATGCAGTCACCCTGCTGCCTGGAGTCTCTATGCACTCCTGCCCTGTCAGCATAGTACAGGGCACATTATCATCCGTCATTTTCTCATACACTTCAAGTGCCAGCAGTCGAAGCGGTCCCAAATATACGCCCTGCTCTGCCTGCTTTAATTTTTCCAGAGAATTATAGGTTTTTCCGCTATTTGTAGGTCCAATATGAAGAACAAAATGTCTGTCCATTGCAAGAGCCTCCGGAAATTCCTGCTCTGGTCTTGCCGGCACCAAATCCACAATCTGTCTGGTCAGATTATATCTTCGTCTGTTCTCATAGAGTTCCCTGAAATTTTTATTGCAGATTGCCCCTGCATTTTCCCTGGTAAGCTCCTTCAAATAGGTCTTATCTATGACCTTACAGGCATCCTCATCCATAAGCATAAAATCCGCCCTCACCAGATGAGGAATTATCTCTCTGTTCAGCACGGCCTTTGCCTGTTTTGTACCCACATAATAGGCCAAAACAGCCAGTCTCTTCACATCCTGATGCAGATAATTCAAAGCTCCCCGCTCAGTCTGCCTGTAGACAGCTTTAGAGATTGACCTTGCCTTGGCATTAAGCCTGTGCATATAGTGGCTGGTCTTGATATTTCTGGTATTTGCCCTTTTTGCGTACTCCCTGTACTGGTCAATATAAAATTCTATTAACAGGTTCCTTAATTCTTTATCCATTTATCTCATTATTCCCCTAATCTTTTTCATCCTCTACTTTTTCATCCTCTATTGTTTTCAATTTATGTTTTCCTGCTATATATTTTTTAAGTGCGGCAGAAATAATAAACAAAATCACACAGGCACCACTTACCATTGCCCCAGGCTTCAAACCCGGTGTTTCGTATTTCAGGCTGATTTCATGCCCTCCCTTATCCAGATGCACGCTTATAAAGGTATCCTCAAAATCTTCTATGTCAGTCTTTTCCCCATCCACATACAGGCTCCAGCCACGCTCACTTGGAATAGAAAAAATCAATCTTCCATCTTCCTGCATATCAATATGTCCATTTACAGAGGTATCATTATAGCTGTCAAGCTCAAACTTATTCTCACTCAGTGTCTCATAGGCTGCCTGGACAGCGGCGTAGTTAAGCTTGTAGACACTAAAGCCTATCTCTTCTGCATTATTGTTTGATATTGTAACCGTGTCCCCTGCCTGATATTCTCCCAGGTCGAACAAATATGTGTGGCTGGTCTTTGAATATCCCGTCTTTCTGCCCTTATCATCTGACATCGTAAGGGCGTCTGACTCGCAGCTTATGCTGGATGCATAGTAATATCCCGCTTCTGAGAATGTGATTTTAGTCTCCCCTGCCTCTACATCAACACTGCATAGCTCCGGTGTCAGAGTGTCTTCTTCTGCCCCAAGGCTTCTACCAAGATTATTTATGCTGTAGATTTTTGCCCCGGAATCCAGCGACAGGTTCTCGATTGCAGACTCATCCATGGTAAAACCTATTGGCAGGCAGTATTTGTTTTTATACAGGTACAGATTCCCATAGCTTCCAACCAGGCTCCTAAGTGAATTTTCCTCAAGGGCACTGTCAGAGACAAAATATTTTACAGAAAGCATTGCTGAGCTTATAGGTGTTGCCCCATTATAACAATAGAAATTTTTGCCACCCTCCATGTAGAGGCTCTGGTAAAAATGGCTGACATTTATATTCATGAGCGATGAAAACTGGGTTGCTGAAGCGTAGCCATACCTGCTGTCGTCATTTTTAGTCAGACGTTCAGTGTCCTCTAGGCGGTAGAAATCACCAGACGCATCCTCCTCTGCCAGCTCAAGAATTTTCTCATAATCACTCTCATACTTAGTGTACTGAACCCTGCTTGTGGTGTATAAACCATTACATGCCATATTGATTGTAAGCTCTGCAATAGCCATAAACCATATAAATGAAAGCAGGTACTTTTTATTTCCATCTCTGGTTATCTGAAGCAGTACAAAAAGCAGGCTGTAGGCAAGCACAAAAAGTCCTGTTATGAGAAAAGAATAAAAGTCTGTAATCTCACTGTCAGTTATCACAGCCCCAGCTATTAAAAATACAGCAATGCCCCCTGTGGCAAGGCTGATATGCAGCAGACTGTTTCCCTCACGCTCTATAAGGCACCTGTAACCTAAAACCAGAACCAGAAAGCTGAATAAAAATGCCTGTCTGCCCGGCAGTGAATTAGGAAAATGCAGTCCATGCCAGATAAAATCCAGATAATTGTTTGCAAAGCTTACCAGCATAAATACAATCATTGCCAGATATGGCAGTTTTTCCCTAAGGCGTATGCGCCTGTTCATGACATATAAAAGCAAAAGCAAAATTGCAAAGGCTCCTGTATACAAATTAGGCCAGTGCTCTGCTCCTGTATAATTTGCGGCAGTTGTGCACATCCGCGACAATTCTTCAATTATATTAAAATACCATTTTACAGCTTCAGGGAATTTTATCCCCTCCGAACCGCTGTAGCCCAGAATTATCATTTCCGGCAGCATAAGCACTGCCCCTGTGCCACCAGCCAGCAGTGAATATCCGGCAAAACGCAGAAATGCTCTCCACCTGCCCTCTTTCTGCTTTACAAATAAAAGAACAAAATAGAAAACCAGAAAAATACAAATCATTATTGAAATATAATAATTTGAAAATATGGAAACCGCCAAAGTGATATAGTAAAGAGCCACCTTTCCTTCCTTAACCAGCTTCTCAAGGCCAAGAATTATAAGGGGTGCCAGCATCACACTGTCCATCCACATGATATTCCAGCTGTAGGCAGCCACAAAACCGCTTAAGGCATATGCCGTGGAAAATATCAGAGGCATTTTATCATCGCCATCAAGTCCAAAATGCGATTTGATGTAAATATAAAATGAAGTGCCACACAGAGCTATCTTGACAAGCATTAAAATCGACATAAACTCAATCACGTGGTTCTTAGGTGATAAAATCACAAGCCAGTTAAAGGGGCTTGCAAGATAATAAGCAAAAACCGATATAAAATCTGAGCCAAGCCCTATCTGCCAGGAATACATCAGGCTTCCACCGTTTCTAAGCTTTGACAAGAGCTGTGTAAAAAAAGGACAATACTGGTGATACATATCTATATGAAGGAGACAATTGTCACCAAAAGGATATACTCCGCCAGCAATACAGATCCCAATGCATATCACAAACGGAAGCAAAAACGCGCATGCTATTGCTTTTTTACCAGACTTCATTTATTTGTCCTCCCAGTCAAACAAATTATAATACTCTAAGCATTTGTATTTATACAGAAGTTCCTCGCGAAGCTTCTCATCTGTTTCCATATTTTCCTCTGTTCTGACAGCGGAGATAACCGGATAATAATTTTCCAGTTCAAGAAGGAAATTCTGGTATGCTGAAGTTTCAACTCCAGCATATTTAAGCATATTTGCAGCCAGATAGTTAACAGAGGTATCCACATTTTGAGCCTCCTCTATATCATAGTTTGCCCATATGAAATACGGAACCATATATCTGCTCTCACTCTCCTCCTCAGTAAGGCTGGTGTAGTCCTTGCCCAGTTCGCTTAAAACCGGAGCAGCCACATTGTCGCTTGGCTGATGGTCGCCAAAAAATACAACAATTGTTTTTTCATCCTGATTTTTAAAATAATCTATTAGTTTTTCAAGATTCTGGTCTGTCAGGCTGATTAGGGAAAGGTACTGGTCAACCCCACTGTTTTCCACATCCATAGCACTTATATTATTTGTAAAATTATCATATTCACTGCTGTATCCACCATGATTTTGCATTGTGACATTAAAAATAAATGCGGGCTTATCCTTTTCCTTCTGCTCAAAGGTCTTGATAATCATATTAAAATCCGACTCATCACTCACATACTGTCTCACGATAGTTCTCGGAATATAATCATCAACAAAGTTCATATTCTGGAAGCCTAAAAGTGGATAAACGGTTTCCCTGTTCCATCCACTTCCATAATAAGGATGCTGGGCATAGGTAACATATCCAAGACTGGACAGATATCCGGCAAGTGAAGGTGTCTCATTCTTTATATACTGCTGATAAGGTATGCTTCCCGATGGCAGAAAAGCCATGGTATTTCCTGTCAGAAATTCAAACTCAGTATCTGCCGTATTTCCGCCACAGACAGATACATTGAGATAACCTGACACTGTGTTATCTGCTCCACTCATAAGGCTGTGTACAAAAGGCATATAGTCCTCGTTCGTCTCAAAATTTCCAAGCACCTTTAAATCAGAAAAAGCCTCATCCATTATGACAATAATGTTTGGATAGTCTTGATTTTTACTGCTGCCCTCTGTCTCATGAGTCTGCTCGTACTGTGTAAGTATGTCCTCTGCCTTATCTGCCGAATAGCCACTCGGTTTATCCACAATGACATATGCCAAATCCATAGTAAAGGTCACAGCAAGCCCGTTATATTTGGTCATCACAGTCGGTGTAAATAAATAAGGATACAGATTACTGTTCCGCTGAAAATCTTCGTTCTGTATGGCACCTCCCAAAAGTGTGAGAAGAACGCAGACAACAAGTGCTGCAAGAGCCCTGAATCTGAATTTTATCTCCATTTTATCATCAATATATCTGACCACAAAAATTAAAGCAGCAAAAATAAGCGTAACTATAACCAGACGCAGACTGGGTGTGTAGCTATAATTATCTGCAACACTAAAAGCTGTATTGATAGAAAAAATGTCCCAGGGAACAAAGGGTGTGGAACGAAACGCCATTACATAATGATTTACAAGTCCAAAAATCATTGACAGCACCAGCACAATTCTTAGCGAAAGCTTTGCTCTTCCTGTTAAGAAATAGACAACCCCTGCTATCAATTCAAAAATCATTATATTTAAAAGATGAGCCATTGGCCTGATTTGCTCAAAAGGGTTTCTGTCGTAAAACTCCATCAAATAAAATGTAATCACGGGCACTGCCAAAAATCCCGCTAACTTTATAATCTTTTCTTTTTTCTTATCAGACATGATATTTATTACTTCCTCTGTCATTGCTATTTTAAAGAATTTTACCACACAAATGTGTAAAAAAAAAGAAGGCTGAAAAATCAATTTCAGTCTTCATGTAAATATTAGTAATTACTCAATACTAATCTCTCCTTGTACACACTATCCAAAGTATCAATTATCCGTCTCGCCTGTCCATACCTTCTGGGATTAATAGAGATAACCCACACCTTATCTGCGCCCTTGTACATCTTCCTCTTAAAGAACGGAACTGTCTTTAAATTCTTTGAAAAAGGAATCCTCTCCTCCATAAGAATCATAGCTGTCTTGTCACTGACCCTTGTGTTAGTTGTCCTGCAAAGCTCTACATCATTATCCTTATATCCGGCAAGTTTCTTAGTCATCTACTTATCCCCCACTACTATCTGTATTTCTTTTCCTAAACCATCCGCAAGCTTCATCAAAAACTCCACGCTGGGATTATATTTGCCACTCTCAAATCTGGAAATATTTGATTTCTTCGTGCCAACCAGCTCAGCAAGATGCTGCTGGGTCATGCCCTCAGCCTTCCGCACTTCCCTCAGCTGTCTCGCAATGCTCTGCTTAGGTGTCTCATAAACTGTATCCATATTTTCTCCTCACACATCACAAGCCTGTAAGCATCAGGCTTTTCTTGTGCATATTGCTTAAAATCACGGGTCTCAAACTATTTATATGTTATCACATATGATAACTTTAGTCAAGAAAAAAGAACAAATTTCCTGTTGCATTCGCCCTTTTTATATGATAAGATATCATTTGTTCGAGTGAACGCCGGCATGTCGGAATGGCAGACGATGCAGACTCAAAATCTGTTGGGTGCAAGCCCGTGTGGGTTCAAGTCCCACTGCCGGCACTATCTTATAAATGCGTTTAAATCAAGTAATCCCTTGAAGTTACCATGCTTCAAGGGATTTTTGTTTGCCAGTTTTTTAAGTGTGTTTTGTCAGAATTAAGGGGTTTTTAAATAAAAAATGATCATGAAATGGCCACGAAACAAAATACCGGAGCCCAAGCCCCGGTATTACCTCCTTTCGTGATAATATTTGACAGTAATTAACTTTTTAATATTTGATTTGTATGTTTATCACGTTTTTCATTATAAACTATTAATTAATCCAGTTCGTGTCCAAAATTTATTGATTTTAGCATTTTACCATGCTAAAATAGTCCAGTTCCGAACCATAATCCATTTTTAACGAGGATGTATTTATGACAAGACAAGAAATGATTGACAACTTTGCCCAGAGCACTGAGTCTGAACGTCTCCGTCTGGGGCTGTCCCAGGCTGAAATGGCAGGTGAATTACAGTTGTCCCTCTCTTCTTACAAACGGATAATAAGTGGCGAATCAGTAAAAGTAGATGTGTACACTCTGTATCTTCTCTGCAATTTAAGCAATAGGTTTGCATTTGAAGTGATAGGCGGAGATTCACCCTTCTTAGATACTGCTGTAAGACTCAGGAATTTAAGCGCTGCACAGCTGCAATTCGTACATGATATAATCACATTTGAGGTTGATTTTGCGGCTTCCTGCAAAAAACCTGAAAATCCGGTCAATACAATAGATGACTATGTCACAGTCATTACCTTAACCGGTGACATGGAGGACGGAATGATATTCGACTCATTTAATCCCCGCAAGGTATATATGCCTCAATACAGAAAAATGTTTGGTTCTCTCTTAAGTATGGGGATAGAGATTACCAGCAATCATCTGCACCCTGCCTATCACAAGGGTGACATATTGCTAATCAGTAAGACACCAATCAGAGATGGTGATGTTGGAATGTTTATAAGCAAAGAAACAAACCGCACCTATATCAGAAAGTTTCACCAAACTAACCCATGTACTTTAGAGCCTGTAAATGATTACGGCGAAATCTTCACTGTAAACAGTGACGACCCCGCCGCAATGGATAAGTGGATTAAATTTGGTAAAATTCTTACCAAAGTCCGCTAAGCTTTTCTTTTTCTACTCTGTGATTTTTAAATCATCAAAACAATCAAAGGTTGCAAAGTAATCAGCTGGAGTCTCGGCACGGCGAATCAATTTCACTGAGCCGTCCTCCTGCAGGAGAAGCTCTGCTGATTTGAGCTTTCCATTGTAATTGTATCCCATTGAAAAACCATGTGCTCCTGTATCATGTATCACCAGATAATCTCCCATGTCAATTTTTGGAAGCTTTCTGTCTATTGCAAACTTATCGCAATTCTCACACAATGAACCGGTTACATCATAGGTATGATCACAGGCGGCATTTTCTTTTCCAAGTACTGTTATATGGTGGTATGAACCATACACTGCCGGTCTCATGAGGTTTACAGCACAGGCATCCACGCCTATGTATTCTTTATATATATGCTTCTCATGGATGGCCTTTGTCACAAGACAGCCATATGGTGCCATCATAAATCTGCCCATCTCGCTGTAGATGGCAACATCTCCCATTCCGGCAGGAACAAGAACCTCATCATATACCTTATGAACTCCCTCACCGATTGCATATATATCGTTTGGCTCCTGATCCGGTCTGTAGGCAACACCTACACCGCCTGAAAGGTTTACAAACTTAATGTCACAGCCTGTCTCCTTTTTAAGCTCGACCACAAGCTCAAAAAGCTGTCTGGCAAGCTCAGGATAATACTCATTTGTAACTGTGTTGCTGGCAAGAAAGGCATGTACACCAAAGTATTTTGCACCCTTAGACTTAAGAATCTTAAATGCCTCAAAAAGCTGGTCTTTGGTCATTCCATACTTGGAATCTCCAGGGTTGTCCATGATTCCGTTGGACAGCTCAAATACTCCGCCTGGATTGTATCTGCAGCTTATTGTCTCTGGAATATGTCCAATTGTCTCCTCCAGAAACTCAATATGTGTGAAATCATCAAGATTGATTATTGCCCCCAGCTTATCTGCGTATACAAATTCCTCCGCCGGTGTATCATTTGATGAAAACATAATATGCTTTCCATCAAATCCGCAGGACTTTGACAGCATAAGCTCTGTGTATGATGAGCAGTCACAGCCCATATCATATTCCTGTAATATCTTAAGCAGATATGGATTTGGAGTTGCCTTTACAGCAAAATACTCTCTAAATCCTGGATTCCAGGCAAATGCCTTTTTTACATCCTCTGCGTTTTTCCTGATTCCAGCCTCATCATACAGATGAAATGGTGTAGGATAGGTCTTGACAATCTCTTCTATCTGCTCTTTTGTAACGAATGGTTTTTTCTCCATAACTCTCTCCTTACTTCCTCATAGTAAAGTACTACACGACTAACTTAAGCTTAATGCTATCAAATATAAGCTATAAATTCAAGTTTCAAAAAATTTTTCGTTTTTTCCGCCAAGTAATTATGTTATAATCGTCTTACATATGTAAATATTTTTGGTATTCTGTCGATATTGTTGTATAATCATACATATGCCAGTTATAAGACTTAATACAAAGATGAGGAAATTATGGATATACAGATTATTCAAAGCTTAGACCAATCGGTAGTTGAAGAGCAATTACAAAAACGCAGGGCTGTGGCTAATGCTGCCAGCACCAATGCTGCCACGGATACTACCACTACTTCTGCCGTCCAGGCAAGTCAGCAGACACAGAACTTCAGTCAGGTCCTCGAGACCGCCACAAAGGCAGCTGCCGCACTTGCAATTGACAGCTTAGTTGCAGCCAGCAATACAGGTGCAGTCAATGTGTCAACAGTCCAGAGTTTTTTTGACCAGCACGGCATAAATATTAATTTGTCAGACAGCAATTCAGTTGCTTCTGCTCTTACAGCAGGTGCTTCTGCAATCAGCAATGCAGTAAACACCATATCAGAAAATACCGGTGCACTCATCTGTCCAGATGAATTAAACCAGTATTTCGAGGAAGCTGCTTCGGCCTTTGGCGTAGATGTAAAGCTTCTTAAAGCAATTGCCAAGCAGGAATCAAACTTCACCGCTGATGCGGTAAGCTCCTCAGGAGCAGTCGGTATAATGCAGCTTATGCCACAGACAGCCCAGTCGCTTGGCGTAACCGATTCCTATGATGCCTGCCAGAATATAATGGGTGGAGCCAAGTACATATCATCACTTTTATCTAAATATAATGGGGATGTCTCGCTTGCCCTTGCTGCCTACAATGCTGGAAGTGGTAATGTGGCAAAATATGGTGGAATACCGCCATTTACCGAGACACAGAACTATGTAACAAAAGTGCTTGCTTATTATAATGCATAAGATTTTAAAGATGATTTCAAAAAGGATTAACCAAACCATGGTTAATCCTTTTTTTACCTAAGTATGCAGGAAAAGCTGCCGTGGCAGATTTTATGCATTTAAGTTGCCGCATCTATTGCCATATCCACCTGCTGCACAGTACCAGCCATTCCATTTTCATAGAGGAATATACCTGACTTTCTTATTACAGCCTTATTAGTGTTGTCTGCCTGATTAAGAGAAAACTCTGTATCTGCAGTTCCAAGACATATAGCCCCAATTCCAGCCTTGCCCAACGCAGCCAGCGAGCTTGTTCCGTTCGGGTTCATCTGCCATATACGGAGCTTGTCAAATATCTCATCTGCCTCGTCTATCCAGCCGCTGCCATCATCATCATACTGGCTCAAATCAGCAAATCCATTGCCACTTACAGTTCCAAAAAGCTCTGAGCCGTCATTTATAATTCCGTCTCCATTTTTATCCAAAGCTAAAAATCCACTTCCAGATCCCAGCATTGATATGCTTTCCGCCTTGCCATCACAGTCAAGGTCAAATAAAAACTTCTGGTCAGACACATCACATACATCTGTGTCCAGATTTATTACAAGAGGGTCTGTACACCTCTTTGCTCCAAAGTTTATAACATCCTTTGTGGCAATCTCAAATCTTCTGGACATAGTCATGCTCACATTAAAGCTTATCTCTTTTCCATCCGCTGTGACCACAGTTCCCCTTGTCTCAAAGCTGGTTGTCTCCCGCTCAGAATAATAGTTAAAGCTTGTATACTCACCGCCAACTGTCTCATTTTCACCAGATAGGGTATATGTCCTTCCTCCCTGCCCTGTTGAATAATTCAAAGCATTGTCTTCCTGAGTCCTGTTATTATCCAGAAAGCTTGTCCTGGAATCCTCTGTCACCTTCCTGCCAAAGAGCAGATACAAGAGATAATTGAGCGTCTGCTGCTGTATCTCTTTTATAGAATCCACCTGCCTCTGCACATCCACAGTTTTAATCGTTGTATTAGACTTAAAGCTCTCCATTAAACCACTTAAATCCGACTTAGCAGTGTTCTTTTCCTCCTGTCCGGCAATTAGGTCTTTGGCTGCACTAAGCATATTGCTCTGCGATGTATTTTGCGAAAAATTCTCCGCATCCGCTGCTGACACTCCTGAAAAAAAGCCATTTCTGTTATTCCAGACAGTAAGCGACTTAGAGCTTATCTTATTCTCAGAATAGTTTCTACCAGAGTTCATCCTGTATGAACCTGATTGTATAACCATGAAATCATCCTTTCTCGTGACTTCACCTGCTATTTCAACTGCATCCCTTCAAAAGAAATAAAAAGCTTGTCCCTGATTTATATTTGATTTTCTGATCAGCTAAATCATTACAGGTTTTATATCGGTACGAAAGTACTTCTTATTAACCCTTGTTATAACAAGTCTTATTTCAGGGTAAAAAATAAACCGGCTTAACACCGGTTCCTTTTAGGCAATAAAAAAGCTGATGACGGGAATTGAACCCGTGACCCCTTCCTTACCAAGGAAGTGCTCTACCTCTGAGCCACATCAGCAGTTGAATAACCAACTATTGAATTTTACTATATCAATCACTGGTTTGTCAACCTCTTTTAATCAAACTCTTCAGAATAATTATCCCACAGGTCATCTATATCCTCCACATGCTCAATATCAGTCTTAAATTCATTGAGCCTTGCTTTTTCCTGTATCGCCTCCTCATGCCCTGTCAGCGCCGCAAAGGGGGAAAACTGTGCTGCCCTGTCATAGTTTGACATGTGGGGATGGGTTGTGGACTGATGATGTTTCATGTTAATTATATCTGCATATTTTATATCTCTGTCTGCCTTCATATATCTGCCTGCTCCATACACTATTTAGGACTATGCCTTGTGCCCGCCTATCTGCTTATTTCTCGATATGGCAGTCGCGCCTTCTTCCAAGTCCACACCTCTCAGCAAGGCATTCTTACCATATCTCTTTTTCACATCCAGTATAGCCCTCTGCATTTTCTTTTCGCGGGTAAGCTGTTCTTTCTCCGCTTCCTTTTCTTTTTCTGCAATGCCATAGTCAGTAAAAAGACTCATCTGCTCGTAGCTGTTTTCTTCTTTTACCTCGTTTTCCTTGGTAAGATGATTGGCTGTGACATTAATTCTCCTGATTGATAAATTTTTATCAACGATTTCGTCATAAAGCTTTAAGACAGCATCAATTATAAGTCTTGATGAAGAGGAAAAACTTTTCAGGTTTGTGGTACCATGGGCATGCTTGGGAATCTTTCTTCCATACCGGTCAAGCTTCACCTCGCCATCATAGTGTCTGCCTGTCTTATCTTCCTTCAGATTGTCTATATCATAGCCTACAGTAAGTACTAACTGGTCTGTCACCAGCCCCTTATCCACCAAATCTAACACCAGCAGGTCAGTCATTTCCATCACTACGATTCTTGCCTTGTCACTGCTGTAAGGGCACTGTAATACCTGACCTGAGCTTGTGGAATTACTGCTCGGCTTGTATGCCTTGATATCCTCTATTGTAACCGGCTCCCAGCCCCAGGCATGGTCGATTAGAAGCTCTGCATTTATTCCAAACAGCCTGTACAAGAGCTCCTCATTGTGAAAATCATTTGCCTGTCCCAGAGAGCACCTCGCTATGTCTCCCATTGTATACAAACCATTTTCCTCAAGCTTCTTCTTGTAGCCGACTCCCACTCTCCAGAAATCTGTAATGGGTCTGTGGCTCCACAAAAGCTTCCTATAGAGCATCTCATCCAGATATGCTACCCTCACTCCGTTCTCATCCGGCTCCATGTGCTTTGCCACTATGTCCATAGCTATCTTGCACAGGTAGAGATTGGGTGCCACCCCTGCTGTGGCCGTTATGCCTGTGTTTTGCAGCACGTCATTTATTATTCTTCTGGCAAGCTCCGCCGGAGAGCACTTATATATCCCCAGATAATGAGTAACATCCATAAATACCTCATCAATGGAATATACATGGATGTCCTCCGGTGCGATATATTTTAAGTAAATATCATAAATTCTTGTGCTTTTCTCCAGATACTTTGCCATTCTTGGAGGTGCCACATGATAGCCCACTTCCAGTGACGGATCTGTCATAAGTGCCTCTATATCACAGGATTTTCCCTCAAAATAGCCCTTAGGTGTCTTCCTCAGCCTCTCGTTATTTACTTCCTTTATCCTTTGAACTACCTCAAACAACCTCGCCCTGCCCGATATTCCAAAGCTCTTTAAGCTTGGTGAAACCGCAAGACATATGGTTTTCTCGGTTCTCTCTGCATCTGCCACGACCAGATTCGTCCTGAGAGGATCCATATTTCTCTCACAGCACTCCACTGAAGCGTAGAATGATTTCAGGTCTATTGCTATATATGTGTGTTCGCTCAAATCTCTATTATATACCTCTGATAAGCATTGATAACCCGGGTTTCATTGACCATATCCTCTCTCGGAAACTTTCTGCTGTAATTCATATGGACATGTCCATGCACAAAATATTTCGGCTTATATTTTTCAATTATCTCATTGAATACCTCAAAGCCCTTATGGCACTCATCCGTGTCATCATTTACGCCTGCTGCCGGAGCATGGGTCACCAGAATGTCGATTCCCTTGCTCCAAAACAGCCTGCCTTTCATTTTTTTATATCGCTTCTGCATCTCTTTCTGGGTGTACTGGTTCCTGCCCGGCTTGTATCTGTTGCTTCCTCCAAGCCCCATGATACGCACCCCTTTATAAGTATACACCGAATTTTCTATACATATACAGCCATCCGGTCCATTTCTATCATATGAATCATCATGATTTCCCCTGACATAAAGTACCGGCAGCCCTGTCATTGTTGCAATAAATGACAGATATGATGCTTTCAAATCCCCACAGGATATTATTAAATCTATTCCTTCAAAATCCTCTTTTTTAAAAAAGTCCCAATACGCCAGAACTTCCTCATCTGCTAAAAGTAAAATACGCATATTATTTTGCTTCCTCTACACCTGTAACCTCAACCATTCCCTGCGCCTTCTCAATAAGACTGTCTGCACTTGGAATTACACCAATTATATTTTCAACCAAAAAATCCATATTCATAATATCCATTGGCTCCATCTCTTTGTGATCCTTATTTCTGAGGCTTCCGTTCTGATCCTTGATTACTCCAGAAAAAGGCTTAAACTCACCACTGCATATATCAGCCTTGATATTGTCCACTATTCGGCTCAGCCCGTATGGCACATGAGACGAACAGATAAGGTCAATAACGCCGGCGGACATTCCCCACCAGTAGTTCAGGGCCTTATTGTCTGATGATGCCTCATTCTGATATGCCCCTGCCAGTATACTCTGTAAGAGCTTTTCATAGAATACACCCCAGTTCCAGATTGGCATCGCGAGGCTTACAGCCTTTCCATCCTCGTATTTGTAGAAACCAAACTGACGGGATGCATCATTTGGCGTTATCATCTCCTGGTCTGATACATAGTGTAAATCATTCTCTACAAGGAATTTTTCCCTATCAAAATCCTTTTCTGTAGACCATGCCAGATAAACCTTTGCCCTCGGATTCATGCAGGCTACTCCCAAGGCAAAGGCATTGATATTTGCAATCATTCCATAAATAGGATAGTCCGCTATATATGCCACCCTGTTGTTGTCAGCAAGTGCTCCTGCTATCATTCCGGTCAGGAATTTTGCCTCGTAGAGCCTGCCATAATAGGTTCTCACATAAGGGTGGGGCGCATTGAGCGAGCAGTTTAATATTTTAACATCTGGATTCTCGATTGCCACCTTAAGGCTGCCCTTCATCATCTGAGGTCCCAAACAGAAAATAATGCTGGCATTCTGCTTAATCACGCTGTTTAATACTTCATCCAGATTTTTATTATCCACATCTGTGACACATATTGTCTTCATCTCATCTGAAAATGTATCCTCCAGATAGTTTCTTCCCAGCTCATGACCATACAGAAAGGCTGATTCCTCTGGATTCTTTGGGAAAAGGAAGGCGACAGTAAATTTCTTCTGGGTTGCTGGTATAAAATATCTCAGCAGGCTCTTTTTTTCCTGTACATTGGCAGGATTCATGACCAGATCAACATTCTGTTTTTCTGATGATACAGAAAACTCCGCCCATACTCTCAGTATATTGGTCTTGTATTCCTGCTCGGTCATCTCAAGCATTCTATCAAAGCCAAACACTGTCATAAATGAAGTCAGGGCATCTCCAGCCTTTATTGGAAGTCTCTTACCACCGGCAAACTCAAAGGCTCTGCTGAAATTAAACAAAACCTTGTTGAATTTTTCTCTGTCAGCATCATCCCACCTGTCTGTTTTTCCAACCAGCTCCAGCAGCTTCTGTGCATTTCCAAGCTTTGTAAACTCCAGTGTAAAAAGTCCTGTCACCTCATTAAACTTCATGTATTCATAATAAAGCTTTACATCTTCATCTTCTGAATATTTTGGTATTTTTCTGGTGACGTAGGCAGGAATAGACACAGCATTATAGAATTTAAGCACACTGACCCTTTTATTTCCCTCAACCACATAATACCTGTTCATGTACTCATAAACCTTAATCGGGTCTCTGATTCCTTCATTGACCTGGGCATCTGCCAGATTCGCCCACTTTATTGCAAACTCTGAGCCTTCCGCCAATATTGGCATGAAATTGGCTGCAAAGGCATATGTTCTGCCCATGGTGCTTGTTCCCACCACAAATTCCAGCGGTATCTGCACCAACCCCATATTCTGTTCTGTCTGTATATCTGTCTGCGATACTATTTCATCCAGTACCGGCAGATACGGAAACTGTCCAAGTGAAACCTTGAACTTATATTCTTTTTTACCTAATTTTAAAGCATCTGTATATTCTGTAGCTCCCATATTCTTCATTCTCCTTTTTAACAAATATAAATAAATGCTTTTCTATAATAATATCATAAAATATCCCAACAAAAAGCATTTTTTTGTTTGCTATTTTTAATTTCTTTGGTATAATAAGCTTTAGGAAATAGGTACTAACTGGGTAATAGGAGGATTTATGAGCAGAATTACACTAGAGCAAGCCGATGTAGTAGGTGAGATTGCAAACATCTGCATAGGGAATGCAGCGACATCTTTGAGCCTCATCCTTAACCGACCGACAAATATTACTACTCCACGGGTTGATGTACTTGCGGAGGAATCATCACTTTCAGATGATAACCATGTACTCGTTAAAGTTCCATACACAAAAGGACTTGACGGAACCAATCTTTTGGTTCTTAATATACATGATGCTTTAGTTATCGCCAATCTTATGATGGGTGGGGATGGAACTAATGTCAGTGGTACAACACTTGACGAGTTTTCTCTTTCCGCAGTTTCAGAGGCGATGAACCAGATGTGCGGTACAATTGCAACATCTATGTCAGAATTACTTAAGGTTCCAACCGATATTGGTTTCCCACTAATCAATTGTAAGGACAGGAAAACCTTTGAGATTCCAGAGGAGTTATGCAATGGTACAGATATCGTGAAGGTAACTTTTCGATTAACTGTCGGAGAACTTATTGACAGCGACCTTTTACAGTTGTACCCTATTAGTATAGTTAAACAGATTACAAAACAGGAGGATAAATAAATGGCTAGAATTTTAATTGTAGATGACGCAGCTTTCATGAGAATGATGCTTAAGGACATTCTTACAAAGGGAGGTTTCGAAATTGCGGGAGAGGCTGCAGATGGAGTAGAAGCCGTTGCTAAATACAATGAATTAAAACCAGACCTCGTTACACTTGATATCACAATGCCTAACAAAGATGGTATTCAGGCGCTCAAAGAGATTAAAGCCGCAGACCCAAATGCGACATGTGTAATGTGCTCAGCTATGGGACAGCAGTCTATGGTTATTGATGCTATTCAGTCTGGCGCAAAGGATTTCATCGTTAAACCTTTTCAGGCTGACCGAGTTCTTGAGTCAATCCGTAAAGTACTTAGCTAATAGTTTTTAACATATTCAATCCAGCAAGAAGGGGAGATATTGGTCTCCTCTTTTTGTGCTATCTAAATTTATCTTATAAATAGTTAAATATATAGTTAGGTCAGTTTACAAGGAACTACACGCAGACCACGAAACGGGGGCTGCTGACAACAAATAAAGGCTGAGTATCAAGCACCGGGGAAGTGCGGGATATTCAGCCTGTTTTGTTGTCTTGGGTTTCCAAAGGGGCTTGCCCCTTGGCACACGACTTTGCTCGCAAAGTGTAGTGTGTTATACGCTCTGTCGGCGTTGCTGCGAAAATGCGGTTGCCACCAGGGAGGGCAAGGGCATTTGAAACGGCAGGAAAACAGGGCTGTGATTGCGTGGCGTGGAGCCGCAAGCGCAGGACTGGTTTCATCAGCAGACAGGGCGTATATGAAAGCCCCGTCCCTCGTCCTATGCCGGACTATGGGACAAAATGTTCCGCACTTGTGGACACACTCACGAAAAAGCAGACAGATTTTTCTCTCAAAATTGAAATGGGCGGGAAAGCCATTTTAGGGCTTTCCCGCCTTGATTACCCATCAGCAAAGACGGGCGAGGCTGTCAACGGCGGCGCATTTATGCGCCGTTCATCTTGACCGTTGACTGACACGGCTGGCTTTGCTATCCGTTCCTAATCTGTATGTAATCAATATAATTTACGAGGAAGATTTCCAAATAGACTGTCTAATTCTTCATGGGTCATTGCTCTAATAAGTGCCCAATTATCTTTTTTCATAAGAATAAATGGTTCAAGTCGTTTTATGGCTTCGTGGTATTCCATTTGCCCGATGATTCCACCTTGTGGATTTGTAAGGCTAACCATTGTAATAATCCATTCGCTAATTGTCTTGCCCTCTATTGCCCACTGCTCCTCCGGCACGATGGGGAAAAGAGAATCGGTATCTTCTGTAAGCGCAAGCCCTATCAAAAGTGTACCATCTTCCTTTTCGTAACACTTAGGATTAGCTTGATATGCTTCTTGTAAAAGTTTTTCAATATCCGGCTTTGTTAGCTTACTATTTGTCTGCGAGTTCTTTTTCTTAAAGAAATTCATGTTTTTGATTTTCTCCATTCTGTAATTTCATATTTATTACTTTCTCCCCCGCTGTGGGGTTGGATTTTTCAGCAAGTCTGACTTCTGTGCAATCTTCTTCAGCCACTTCTTTTCTTCCTCGGACAGCTTTTTCAAATTCAATTTGAGCCGCTTACAGATAAACGCCAAAGCTGCTTGCTCCGGGTCGCTGTCTGGGCTGGCGGTTTCCTCGGCGGCTTGCAAAAAATCTTCCAGAGGATTGTCCTCCGGGACGCTGAAAAAATCGTCCTTATGCGCTTCCCGCAGGTCAAGAGCTATCTTGTTTATGTCCTGCTGTATCACATAGCGGCAAAAGCTGTCATCATCAATATGGGCGGCGATAAGCTGTCTTAACTGCGGGTCAGACAAGCCGGGATTGTGCTGCTTCATAATGGTTGTGCTCACAGCGTCCACAATGGCGTTTGCACTCTGCACCTGTTTGCCAGCGATACCGTTTACATAGATTTCAAGGTCAGCCATGAGCCGGGGGAAATCCGGGTGTGCCGCCAGCTCACACAAGAGGGAATTATCCACCCGCCCACTTTTCAATAGTTCAATCATATCATCGCTCAAACGCAGGTCTGCAAGATCGGCGTTTGGGTGCTTTCTTGTTTGGGACAGTCCCAGCAGATAATCGGCGGTCACGCCGTAAAACTTCGCCAGCTTGATAATGGCATAGTGGCTGATGTCCTTGAAGTCCTTTGCTTCATAACTGCCCAACGCAGACTTGGAGAGATTTACCTGTTCTTCAAGCTGCTCCAGCGTCAGCCCACGCTCCACACGCAGGTCTTTTAGTCGTTCTTGTATGGATAATTCCATGCGCTCCCTCCTTGTCTGCCCAATAAATGGGAAGCTATCGCTTACATCATATAAAGAAAAATTATATTAAATTCTCAATAACTGTTTCCGTCATTTTCAGTGCTTCGGTAATGTTCGGAGCGACATAATAGATAAAATCCGGGTCATGCACATAACAAATAATTTGACCGATTTCACCTTTCTCGCTTGGGTTATAGTCCAACATCAGATAAAGAGAACCGGCATACTCAGCAAAGGGAAACCAACGCTCACAAAACAGATATGGCTTTATGCGTTCGTCTAATTGTTGCAGTTGTTTTTCACCAATTACATTTGGAAACTCTGTCATTTTACAGTTTTTATTTTGAAAAAGAGATTTTAACTTGATTATTTCTTTTAGTGACAGTAGGCGATACCCGCGATAAAATCCCTCCTGCGGCCAAATTAAGCTCATATAGCCGCTGCCGTTTTTGTATGAATATACGATTTTAAAATCCTCTGGCAATCTTATTTGAAATTGATTTTCAAAGGCGCTTAATTCTTCTTTTGTAGCACCTTGAATTTTAAGATACTCGTCAATATCTTCCTGTTCTACTTCCTCATCATTTAGTGCTTCAGCATTTTCAAGGAGAAGCTGCTCATTTCTCTTGACAAGTTCCACTATGCTATCCATTTTGAACACCTCACAACTTCCGATTTATCGTCTTGTATTTATTATTTTACCACAATTCCGAGAGCGTGGAAATAAAGAGTTTTCCGGGCTGATTTCCGACCTTATGGATATACGGGGCGGGCGGTCTTTTAGGTGTAGACTTAGGGTAGTTCATCGATGAGCTGCACCTTGAAAAATGAATAACCGTCCGAAAAGGAATACCCCGGCAGGGGAAGCACCGCAACGAGCCACTTCGGGACAAAATGTCCCGAAGTCCGGGGAGCGTGCCAACGCCGGAACACGCCGCAGGAATGGGGCAGGAAGCCTTTTCGGGGAGAACGGCTAAGGAAAAATGGAGGGAACACATGAGAGAGAACCCATATAAACGACTGCCGCCCATAGAGCGCAGGCAGGACGGTTCCCTTTACCGCATGACACCGGCACAGAGGAAACAGGCAAACGCCCTGATCTGCCGGGAGTGCTGCTGTTATGAGGATGGGAACTGTATGCTCCTTGACGATGGGGACACCCACACCTGCCCCCAGACTATTTCTTTCTCGGTCTGCTGTAAGTGGTTCCGCTGGTCGGTCTTGCCGCAAATCGGAACGCTGGAAGCGGAGATTTTCCGGGATAAGGAGCTGAAACGCTGTGCGATCTGCGGCAGAGTGTTTGTCCCAAAGTCCAACCGGGCGAAATACTGTCCCGACTGTGCCGCCAGAGTTCACAGGCGGCAGAAAACAGAAAGTGAACGGAAAAGGAGGTCTTGTGTGGACAGTTAGGGGCTGAAAAGTCCTTGATTTACAAGGCTTTGCAAGCACAGAACAGGGGCAGGCAATAGAAACTACCGTCTGCCCCCGGAAACAGGCTTCTAACCGTCCACAAAACACGATATGACAAACACCATTTATATCCATCAGCCGGAAAAGGCGGTCAGCTTTACCCGGCTTCCGAATTTCCTTTTTGAAGCCCCCACATTCACACCCCTGTCCAACGAAGCAAAGGTACTGTATGCCTTTATCCTGCGCCGGACAGACCTGTCCCGGAAAAACGGCTGGGCAGATGAATATGGGCGGATTTACCTTTATTATCCCATCAACGAGGTAGTGGAGCTGCTCCACTGCGGGCGGCAGAAGGCGGTCAACACCCTGCGGGAACTGCAATATGCCGGACTGGTGGAAATCCAGAAGCAGGGCTGTGGAAAACCCAACCGCATTTACCCAAAATCCTACGAAGCGGTTCCAAACACCGACTTCAAGAAATCCCATTCTGGTACGCCGGAGGGCTGAAAACCGCACTCGATGAGTACGATAATCAATCCTCTTGAAGTACGAAAACCAGACGGTATATAGAAATACAGAGATAAAAACGATTTTATTTATATCTTATCCATTCCCTTCCTATCTGAGATATTTTCTGTGGGATTTTCCTGTGGAAAAGTCCCGGAAAGGAACGGAATGGGGAAAGGAGTTTCATGGCACAACACGCAATTTTGCGATTTGAAAAACACAAGGGCAATCCGGCAAGACCGCTGGAAGCCCATCACGAACGGCAAAAGGAACAGTACGCCAGCAATCCCGACATTGACACCAGTCGGAGCAAGTACAATTTCTACATCGTCAAGCCGGAGGGACGCTATTACCACTTCATTCAAAGCCGCATTGAACAGGCTGGCTGCCGCACCCGCAGGGATAGCACCCGGTTTGTGGATACGCTGATTACCGCCAGCCCGGAGTTTTTCAAGGGCAAGCCCCCAAAGGAGATACAGGAATTTTTCCAGAGGGCGGCTGATTTCTTAATCGGGCG